>JBFMDH010000013.1:81107-199231 GCA_040754075.1 Acidobacteriota bacterium | reverse complement strand
GTCCTTGAGGAGTTGGTCAATCAGGTCAATATTAATAGAAGAAGATTCTTTAGTCATAGTCCCTCCAATCGTAGAATAAAAACTCTACGGGTCTATGACCGTTTACACAAAATTTTTTACACCCTCTTTCATAAAAGATTTTACTTGCATCCCCATATGTGCCTGCAAAGTAGGCAGAGAAACTCCGGTGCAGGTCGTTGTTATGCTAGCCTTATTAGCCAGCAGTTCCTTTCTGTAGAACTACCTCTACTTTATTGATTTCAGTCCCACCACAAGAATACATATTTTGATGTGTATAACTCATTGGCGAGCAGATTGATGCCCATCTTTGCTTCAGGTAGGTCTGGGCATAATTCCCTCGCCGCCTTATACAATTCGGGGTATCTTGCTTCTCGCCTTAACCCTACTCCTTGCTCTACGCTATCAGGACATAGATCATAGATGGCTTCTGCAAATTGACATAAGTTTTCAGGCAATTGCTGGAATTGCAAGGCGACCCAATCGCCCGCAGCTCCAACGACAGTAAACTGGCAGAACCTTTCCCAGTCTTTGAGCTTAGCAATAATATCTTCTGTAGAGATATCATAATTAGCACCATCCGTCTTCTTGATGTGCAGGATTTCATATTGACTAGTTGTCTTTAGAAAAGCGACTTCGTACTGCTTAGCCAGCCGATTACTTTCGCGTTCACTCCAGAAGGCTCTATATCCCAGTGGTATCAATTTAGGCAGTAGCTTGATTATCACCATCTCTGCCTGATCCCCATCTTTAACAAATACAGAGAGGCCATCTACTTCTTGAGTTTGGAAATCCTCAGTGTATCCCAACAATCGCATCAGAGGGCAGCCAGTTACAACTTTGATCAAACGGGATACTTCTGGATCAAAGCCAATTCTGAGAGAAAGCTGATATTCATCTTCGGATAGTTTCATTGCTTCTCTTCCGATCAAAGTCCGCAGTGCTTACGTAGGTCTAACGCCCGGCATAACCGGGATGCCGAACGGTACTGGAAGAAACCATTAGAAATCCGCTTCGGCGGCTCCGGTCGAACACCTTGTTAGGCAGCGGTGCCGCGGTTTCAGCTATGCCACGGTCAAGATTAATCCAACTTCGTTTTCCGTTGCACATTTCAATGCTCTGTAGCTTGCTTGGATGTCGATATACCGGTCTCCCTGAAACTTTGATTCCAATTGACCCTTCAAATTCTTCGTCATTAGCCTTTGTAAGCTTTCACATTCATCAAAAGTCCAGTATCCGATTCTGAAAACGCCATCTAGTGATCGGTAAGGATAGTGCATCCCCTGCCTCCCAATCCCTCTACCTGCCAGCAGATGTTCCCAATACTCAAGAGCCATCGCCCCACACTGTGCCCCAATCAGCTCCTTGTGCTTTTCATACCTTTGCACATATAACATAGACCCTTCGGCTTCTTGTAGCAGATCAGGCCGGATACCATCGCAATAAGACCCATAGAATAAGTCGATCATTCGGTCAATGGTGTCAGCCTTTCGTTGGGTTTCAGCAAGCAGAGCCGATTCTCCGGTTTGAATAACTTCCAGGATGAGTTCGGAGACTCCTGGCACTAATTCTTCAGGGTAATCTTCTATGAGAGTGTGATACCACGCTATGAACTCACTTAACGGAGCGTTTAGAAAATGTGTTGTGATACCATCCGCAGCTCCCAGCCAAAACTGAACACGTATTCCCATTGGAGTATCTCTTATTTACCGCTCACGATTTTAGCTGCCTAAATGAATTAGGCGTTGGCTTCTTTTGATATAAATATGGAAAGTTTTATCTATATCTATAAAATTCCATCTGCCAATTGATGGTTTTAGCTATCTATATCGTATTAACCGAAGTATGGTTCTTATCCTGATTGATTTACGGCGCAGAGTTTATTTCTGAATAGCAAACCTGTCAATCGAAAATCTATCTGAACCATAGGCGTTGGATTCATCCTCAACGGAAGCGGCGGCAATCAATGCCGTATTTCAGGACTTTGTAACCGAGAATGCGTTCGGTGGTGTCCAGCAATTTCGCGGCGCGTGAACGATTGCCACGCACGGTTTTTAAGGCATCCTGAATGATGTCCTTTTCAAAGGCTTCAATCGCCGCTGCCAAAGACAACCGCGAAACCGTGCCGCTCTCCGACGCCGTCTGCAAAGTCGGCGGCAGGTGATGACCGTGCAATACCTGTTCATCGCAAACTAATATTGACCGTTCGATACAGTTTTCCAATTCGCGAACATTGCCGGGCCAATGATACGACGTCAACATATCTATCGCCGGTGTCGAAATGCGTTTGATGTTTTTGTTGTGTTCGCGGGCATACTTCTGCAAAAAATAATCCGCCAGCAATAACACATCAGGCTTGCGCTCCCTTAGCGGCGGCATAAAAATCGTGAACACATTCAAACGATAATAGAGGTCTTCGCGGAAGGTGCCTTCGGCAATCGCTTTTTCCAAATCTTTATTGGTAGCGGCAATCAACCGCACATTCACGCGAATCGTCTCGGTTCCGCCCAGCCTCTCGAATTCTCGTTCCTGCAAAACTCTCAGCAATTTCACCTGAGTCGATAAATTTATATCGCCGATTTCATCCAAAAATAAGGTGCCGCCTTCGGCTAACTCAAACCGTCCTTTCTTGCGGGTGTGCGCGCCCGTAAAGGCGCCTTTTTCGTAACCGAACAGTTCCGCCTCAATCAAGGTCTCAGGCAAAGCCGCACAGCTTACTTTGATAAACGGTTTTTTGGCGCGCAGCGAATTGTAATGAATCGCATGAGCGATTAACTCTTTACCGGTTCCCGATTCGCCGCGAATCAACACGGTGGTGTTGGTGTGGGCGACCTGGGCGACCGATTCATAAACCTGTCGCATGGGTCCACTGTTGCCGATGATATGCGAAAAATCGTAGCGCTCTTTGAGTTCCTGCCGTAAATGAATATTTTCATCGACCAGCCGCTGGCGTTCGGCTTCGATGGCATGTTGGGCTTTGATGGATTGGGCGATCATCGAAGCGGCGACGCGCAAAAATTTTACCGAGCGGTCATAATCGCGATTGCTTTTATAAACCAGATTGACGCTGACCGCGCCGACCGGTTTGCGATTCAACAAGACCGGCACACAGATGAAGGTCAGTTCGTGTTTGGCTAAATCTTTGCGATGCGAGGCGCGTTGTGAAATTAACGGTTCGCGGCTGATTTGCGGCACCACGACATGTTTGCCGCTTTCAAGCACCCGCGTGGTTATCGCTTCACCGAGCAGAAAGCGATTGGCTTGGCTGGTCAGGCTGATGCCGTTGGTGGCTTCGATTTCGCGCTCGCCGGTTTTTTCATTAATCAAGGTGACGGCGCTATGAATAAAGCCGTGCTGGCGTTCGAGAACTTCGAGGGCGCGATGAAATGAGGCTTTAAGATTGCTCACGCCTGAGAGGGCTTGGGAGATTTCTAAGAGGGTGGAGAGCTTTTTGATTTCGTCGGTTTTATCGGTCATTCGGATTTTCTCATTATCGGCTTACAATTTTGTAAGTTTGTCTTCTTTAATCGACAGCATTGTATGATTAAGCCCTACAGGTTCGTCAAGCAGCGAACCCCGGATAACCCGGTGTCAGGAAAAGCGAAGATTTTTAAACCTTCAACTATTTCAAACCGGTGTAGCCGGGAATTATGGCTCATGACGATGCCTGGAAAAAAGACAAAATTGTAGATTATCAAAATCTCATCGTACAAAAATGTTTGTCGGATTTGCAGCCATCCAGCCATTGAATCACCCGCATTGACAAGGCAATTGTTGAAATCACATTTGTTAAAAAAAATTTAAGCAATTTTCTCAGGTTGGCACAGGCATTGCTTTTTCAGGTGTACTTAATGAAGCATCACCTGAGAGCAATCCTTTGAAATTTAATATTGAATCTAAATAGGAGAAAGAATGAATCCAAAAACTGTTTTGAAATTTGCCGCCGATGAGAAAGCGGAATTTGTCAGCGTGCGTTTTACGGATATGGTCGGTTCCTGGCAACACCTGTCGTTTCCAATCAGCGAATTGGATGAAGGCTCGTTTGAAGGCGGGTTCGGTTTCGATGCCAGCAGCATACGCGGTTGGGCTGCGATTAACGAAAGCGATATGTTGCTGATTCCCGATCCGTCAAAATTTTATATCGACCCGTTTTTACAACGAAAAACTCTGGTTTTAATTGCCGATGTGGTAGACCCGATTTCCCGCGAAGGCTACACCTTCGACCCGCGCGCGGTTGCCAAAAGAGCGCAAAGCTACCTGCAATCGACGGGCGTTGCCGATACCTGCTATTTCGGACCCGAAGCCGAATTCTTTGTTTTCGATAAAGTGGTTTTTCATAACAACAACAACTCCTGCGGCGCGACCGTCGATAGCGCCGAAGGGCATTGGAATTCTGGCTCGGAAGGTTCAGGGTACACCATTCGCGCCAAAGAAGGTTATGTGCCGGTTGCGCCGCTCGACACCTTGATTGATTTGCGCGCCGATATTTCCGCCGAACTGAAAACCCTTGGCATCAACGTCGAATGTCACCATCACGAAGTGGCGACCGGCGGACAGTGCGAAATCGATTTTCGTTACGACACGCTTTTGCAAACCGCCGATAACCTGATGCTTTTTAAATACACGGTGAAAAATGTCGCCAGACGATATGGCAAAACCGTGACCTTTATGCCCAAACCGCTGTATGGCGATAACGGCAACGGTATGCACTGCCACCAGTCTTTGTGGAAAGAAGGGAAGCCATTGTTTGCCGGTGACGGTTATGCAGGAATATCCGAGATGGCGAAATTTTATATCGGCGGGATTTTAAAACACGCGCCGGCGCTCGCGGCGCTGACTTCGCCGACCACCAACAGTTACAAGCGGCTGGTTCCGGGTTTTGAAGCGCCTGTGAATCTCGCCTATTCGGCGCGCAATCGTTCGGCTGCCGTGCGCATCCCGATGTTTTCACCTAGCCCGAAAGCCAAACGTCTGGAAGTGCGGTTCCCGGATGCCTCGTGCAATCCGTATCTGGCATTTTCAGCATTGTTGATGGCGGGACTTGATGGCGTGCAAAACCGCATTGATCCGGGTGAACCGCTCGATAAGGATATTTACGATTTGCCAGCCGAAGAACTCGCGAAAGTGCCGAGCGTGCCGGGATCGTTGGATGCGGCGCTGGCGGCGCTGGAAGCCGACCATGAATTCTTGCTCAAAGGCGGGGTGTTCAATGAAACCTTGCTCAAACGCTGGATTGAATACAAAACCGACCGTGAAATCAACGCCGTTCGCATGCGTCCACATCCGCTGGAATTCCAACTCTATTACGATATTTAAGCTTTGTTTGTCCCAACCAACTCGACCACGAAGTTTACTAAGCAGGTAGACTTCGTGGTTATTTTTTTTTAGCAATAAATTTTATGCGAAGAAAGATTAGAACATCTTAACTGGATTTTCACGCATAACTGATTTTGGCTAAAGCCGCTTTCCAGCCTGTCTATTATCCACTATAGCAGTTTGCAAAACTATTTCCTCAACAGCGGCTGAGTAAACTCAATCGCAAACCGCCCTGGTTCAAGCAAGTGGCAATTCATCAAATGGCTAATACGAATTTGAAATGCTTCAAATGATTGTTTCCAATGAGTCGCTTGCCGGGAATTGCCTGTGAAGAATTGCTTCCAAATTTCGGCAATAAAAAAAGGCAACCACTTCCAGTTGAATGAAGCGGTTGCCTGAGAGAGTAGTATTTGAATGGGTTAAAAAGTGATGCCGTAATAGAGAAACAAAGCGTTGTTTTTGCGCCCTTCATTGCCGATGCTGTATCCGGCATAAAACAGGCTGTTTTTCGGGAGCGAAAAAGCCAGTCCCGGTGTCGCGTATCCGAAACGATTCGCGCCGCTGAACCAATCGGCAACGAAACTGACTTTCGGATGAATCGGTTGTTCATAACCGACAATCGCCCCGGCTTTAACGCCGATAATCGTGCCATCCTCGCGGATTGATCCTTTATCGCGCCCCAACAATCCATAAGCGCCGCCAGTGAGCCTAGGTCCAAATTTACCTGAGACTTTCTTGCTCACGTTGCTGTAAATCATCGCAAAACTGTCTGTGCCGGTGGTATTGGCTATCGGCAGATAACCGATAGCGCCAACCGAAACCGTCACCGCTGATTTTTCATTGGCATAAGCTTGCCATTTGATGTTGGGCTGAAATTCGACGGGTTGATCGGGCGCAAGCGTATCTGTAAACGCGACATTCGCGCCGACTTCAATGCCTTTGCCAAGTCCGAAAACCGCGCGCGGCACATAAGCTTGAAATCCGCCGTTTTTATGGCTTTCAAAATGGCTGAAAAAATCAAACTCCAGATAGGTCTTTCCTTTGGACACCACATCAGTTGAGGGAATATTAAACAGCGTCGATTGAGCGCGAGTCGTTTGGTTGGTGATGACGGTTAAAATAATCAGGAAAAAAATCGAAATGAGAGTACGTTTAAACATTTGGTGATTGCCTCCTATGCGTTAGATTTGCGTTGCACCTGCGAAGTGACGACCAGCGAAGGACAATCTGCCAAACGAATGCTTGCAAAAATCTTCTTTGTAGATTTACACTCGGAAAGCAATTGTGCTGACTACCCAACAGGTGTTAGCGCGTTTTGTGATTGGGACGCTTCGGGACGATGTTGCCGCATCACCCTTAAAAAAGAAGCGTCCCTTACTGATTTCGGATAAAAAATCCTCCTTAAAATTTACCGGGTTTCTTCGATTAAAGCGCCTGAGAGTTCCTTTTCGGCTGCCGCAGTCGCCGGTACAGGAATTAAATAACTGCCCAGTTGACTGCCTGACGACAGTTGGAAATCGGGATAAGCCAATGCGCCCATTTCCGGCAAATCCAAGCCACCGATTTCGGCTTCGGCATCCACACGATGACCCACCAGTTTGTCCACCAGTTTGTAAATCAAATAAAAACTGATGCCGACAAAAATGATGTTGGTGAGCGGCCCGATGACCTGTGCAAGAAATTGTTTGGCATCGCCGTAAAACAAGCCGCGAATGCCGCCGGTGACGCCATTGTAGCCATCGCCATAAGTGCCGTCGGCGAACAACCCCAAAGCCACAACCCCGAAGAAACCGCAAACCCCGTGTACAGAAATTGCGCCCACCGGATCGTCCACTTTCAAAGTTCGTTCGATGAAGAGGATGCTTTCCACCACAAGAATTCCGGCGATTGCGCCGATGATTACGGATGCCCAACTGGTTACAAAAGCGCACGGCGCGGTGATGGCAACCAATCCTGCAAGCATGCCGTTTGACATCATGCTGGGGTCAGGTTTGCCTAAACGTTTCCAGACATACATGCCACTGACTAATGCGCCCGACGCCGACGCCAGCATGGTATTGACCGCAATCACACTGACGCGCAAATCGCCACCCGCGAGGCTGCTTCCGGCGTTGAACCCGAACCAGCCAAAAGCCAGAATGAAAACCCCAAGCATCGCCATCGGTAAATCATGACCGGGAATCGCCACCGGTTTACCATCTGAGGTGTATTTGCCAAGCCTCGGACCAATCAGTTTTGCGCCAATGAATGCGGTAACGCCGCCGGTCATATGCACGACGGATGAGCCGGCAAAATCCACGAAGCCATGACCCATTCCGAAATTGGTGCCAAGCGTAGCGAGCCAACCGCCGCCCCAAACCCAGTTGCCAAATATCGGGTAGACCAGCGCGCCCATAAAAAACGAAAAGAGAATGAAAGCAGAAAATTTCCAGCGTTCAGCCATCGCGCCAGTCGGGATGGTGGCGGCAGTGTCCATAAATACCATCATGAATAAAAAGAGCGCGAACACCCCGACATCATAAGCTTCGCCGCCTAACATAAACCCTTTCATGCCAAACAGCCCAAGAGTTTTCCCGCCAATCTCAATGGTAAATTCCTGATTCAAGACCGAAGCGACGCTGCCTAAAGCCGGGGTTGAACCGATGCCGCCCATCATCAGACCGAAGCCGCATAACCAGAATGCCAGCATCCCGACCGCGTAAACCAACATATTCATCGCCATCGTGTGCGCCGCGTTTTTGGCGCGAGTGAAGCCGGTTTCTGCCAGCGCGAACCCGGCTTGCATGAACATCACCAGAAAGCCTGCGATTAAAACCCATATAAAGTTGATAGCGATTTTATTGTGACCGACGGTGGCGGCGACTTCATCAAGCGTCGGTTTACCGGCTTCTTCTGCGGTAACGTCATTTGCCGAACCGGTATTGCCACCGGACGCATCGGCAACCGGGGCAGGCGGCGCGTCAGCTTCCTGTGCTTTAACCAGCGGACTGGTTGCCTGCAAAGTCATCCAACCTAAAAATAATGAAAATAACAACACCAGGACTTTACCCTTGGACATAAATTCCTCCTCTTCGAGATTTTTTTAATGCGGAAATAAAACGGACGATGAAAACTTTGTCGAAACCGTTGGACAAGTAACTGAGCATTTACCCGGTTGCCGACACTGAATTTGGAAAATGTAATAACCGTTGAAACGCTTGGCGATACGAACGACGCCCGACTTTAAATAGCTCCAAGTCCATGTTCACCTGTGCGAATGCGTATGGCTTCTTCGACGGTGAAGACGAAAATTTTGCCATCGCCGAATTTGCCGGTTCGCGCCGTTTTGGTGATAGCGGCAATCGCGTCTTCCAGAATTTCATCATCGATGACCACTTCGATTTTTACCTTTGGCACGAATTCAATTTTGTATTCGCTGCCACGATAAACTTCGGTGTGCCCTTTTTGTCGTCCGAACCCTTTTACTTCGTTAATCGTCATGCCTTGAACGCCCAGCGTTTGCAACGCATCCTTGACACTTTCGAGCAAATGCGGACGGATAATCGCTTCTATTTTTTTCATGATATTCTCCTAACCAAACTGATGATTCACGCACAAACCATGAGCTTATTGCCATTCAGTCAATAACCATAAACTCCGGGACAAACTTTCATTCGTTTACAGCCTGCGAAGCGGTGGCTAAACCCGTATTGATTAACCCCACAGAGGTGCGCTCGGCAGTGATTAAATCGAGGTCAAAGTTATAGCCCTCTTCACCGTGCTGGGTTAAATCAAGCCCCTGTAATTCATCCTCTTCGGAAACTCGCAAACCAATCACCAGGTCAACCACTTTTAAGATGATCAAGGTGCCAACCGCGCCCATCGCCACAGCGATCAACGAAGCGATCAACTGATTCAATAACTGCTTGCCGTTGCCATCCAGCAAACCAACCGGATTGCCGCTAAACACATCATTAACCGCCTGAGTGGCAAACACCCCCGTCAACATCGCGCCGGTAAACCCGCCAACGCCATGCACCCCGAAAGCATCCAGCGAATCGTCATAACCCAAGCGTTTTTTCAATTCGGTAACTGCGAAAAAGCAGACAATGCCAGCCACAAAGCCGATAACCAACGCCGCCATCGGCGTCACAAATCCCGATGCGGGGGTAATCCCCACCAACCCTGCGACTGCGCCCGATATGCCGCCAAGCAAAGTCGGCTTTCCATGCCGCAGCCATTCGACGATTAACCAGCCAAGGGTTGCTGCCGCCGCGCCAAAATGAGTTGCGACAAATGCCGAGGTTGCAAGTTTGCCTGCCGCAACCGCGCTCCCGGCATTGAAGCCGAACCAACCGACCCACAATAAACACGCGCCAATCGCACTGAGCACCAGACTGTGCGGCGGAAACGGATTTTTGGGATAGCCGATGCGTTTGCCGAGAAACATTGCGCAAACTAACGCGGAAAATCCCGATGAAATATGGACAACCGTTCCACCTGCAAAATCAAGTGAAGGAATCGTTCCGCCAAGCGCCGGAAGCGCCAGCAATCCTTTCGATCCCCAAACCATGTGCGCCAGCGGAAAATACACCAGGGTTGCCCAGAGTATCGTATAAGCCAACATCGCGCTGAATTTCATGCGCTCGGCAAAGGCTCCGGTGATTAACGCCGGGGTGATAATTGCAAACATCATTTGAAACACCATGAAGGTTTGGTGCGGAATGGTTGCCGCATACGTTGAATTGGGATCACCCGAAACTCCTTTGAGAAACAGATATTCGAGTCCGCCAAAAAATGGCGTCCCTTCGGCAAACGCAATGCTGTAACCGTACACTGCCCAAAGCACAGTGATGACTGCCATCATAATGAAACTTTGCATCATGGTTGCCAGCACATTCTTTTTTCTAACCAATCCGCCATAAAACAGCGCCAGACCGGGTCCGGTCATCATTAACACCAGCGCCGAACAAACCAGCATCCAGGCATTGTCTCCGGCAGTTTGGGCGCTGTTGGTTGCGGCTTCCAGCTTTGCCAGTAATTCCTCAACCTGTGGGTCGGTTGGTTGAGCAAACGCCAATGGGGAAATGACCATTACCCATAGACACAGGCCGATTAACCTCTGAATCGAATTTGTATTTTTCATAGCCGAGTAACTGAAACCTTTCTCAAATTATTGCTGATTTTCATTCAACGTATTGAGTATGGTTGTTTCAACAAAAGGTAAAACTTCGTTTGTCAACTTCTCACCGAAATTATTGGTGATGTAAAAAATATCGAGCGCCAGATTTTTTTCGGTTGCCACTTTAGCGAATACAATATCCAAATCGAGAGATGCCAGCGTACTGGCGATTTTATAAGCCAATCCCCAACGGTCACTGGTGCGCACCTCCAAAATCGTGCAACGTTCGGAATGCGTATTGTCCCAGGTGATTTTTGTCGGTTTGGCGCTTTCCCGTTTGCGCTTTTGCATCGGTGATTGACGATGCGCCTTCAACCGTTTATCGACTGCCGCCGCCACATCCAACTCGCCGCTGAGTGCCTGTCTGATGGTTTTATCAATCTGTTCCCAACGCGAAGGTTCAATAATCGGTTCGCCGGTCATATCGCGAACCTTGAATGAATCAACCGCCAACCCATCGGTTCGGGTGTTCAAGCGAACGCTGAGAATATTGATGCCTTTGGCGGTCAACGCTCCGGCAATCGCTGCAAACAAGCCGGGTTGATTGCGCGAACACAAATGTAAATCCGTAAAGCGGCTTTGATGATTGACGTGCCAACTGGTATTAACCGGATTTGTCCCCAGCGTATGCGAAAGCCGAATGTGTTCGACAATCGTGGTTATCGGCGTGGTGTTCAGATATTCGCCGGTCAAAGTTGCAAAATGTTTGGCAATGGTTTCCTCATCAATATCTCTGGCAAGCAGCCGGGCAACTTTTTGCTGTCGCGGCTCCGGGTCTTTCTTTGCCGGGTCTTCAATCGCTAAACAGCCACGCGCCTTTGCATAGAGTTCCCAGAGCAACGTATCTTTCCACTCGTTCCAAACCCCAGGACCTACGCCATTGATGTCACCATAAGTCAGCAGAGTCAGCATATTCAAATTGTCAAGCGTACCCATCTGCGCGGCGAACTCTTGAATCACCTTATCGTCGGCGAGATCACGACGCTGCGAGATATAAGACATCTTCAGGTGTTCGCGGATGAGAAAAAGAACCTGTTCGGTTTTTTGCGATTCGAGATGTAACCGGGCGCAAATTTTCTGGGCGATTTTTATGCCTTTTTCGGTGTGCCCGCCGCCTAAACCTTTTCCGATGTCGTGAAGCAATAACCCTAAATGTAAAATCGCCGGGTCAGTGATTTCAGCATAGATTTTCCGGTAACGTTCCAGCTTGGTCTCTTGAGAATTCGCCAGTAAATCCAGGGTTTCAATGGCTCTGAGCGTGTGTTCATCAACTGTATACCGGTGATAAAGGTCGTGTTGAACGAGACAGGTGATGCGCCCGAATTCCGGCATAAATTTGCTTAAAAATTCATGGTCGTGCATCAGCCGCAAGCCGTTGGCGACGCGCCCTTTCAGTCGCAGAGTTTTTAAAAAACCTTGCGAAGCAATCGGCGAAGCGATGAATCGGCGGTTAATTTCCGGCAAACTCTGCTGAATGCTTTCCTGCACTCTCGAACTGAAATTCATGCCGATTGATTGCGCGTAATTGAACGCCTGCATCATTCGCGCTCCATCAATTTTGAGGACGGGCATCTCAATCGACTCGGAAAAATCAAGCGCCTGATTGCGCGCCACAAATCCGCCATTCACGCTTGGTGTGCGACGCTTTCGGAACCAGAATTGATATTCCGATTTTTTGGTGGCGCGATTGAGTTGCGATTCGGTCAAGCGTTTGAGGTTGCGGGCGTGCAGATAATAATCGCGCATGAAAATTTCCGAAGCCTGCTGTTTATCGGAATTTTCATAACGTAAATTCCGCGCCACCTGCTGTTGCAGATCGAACGATAATAAATCGCTTTGCCGCGAGGTTAAAAAATGCAGATCGTTGCGAACCTGTAACAGAAAATCGTATGCCGAATTCATCAGCCGGGCTTCGCGTTCGGAAATAATTCCGGCGCTCACCAGTTCCTGAAGCGTTCGATAACCATAAGCAATCCGGCACGCCCACATCAAATAATGGAAATCGCGCAATCCCCCTGCGGTTTCTTTAATGTTGGGTTCCTGCACGCAAGCGACTTCGCCGAATTTGTTGTATCGCGCTAGTCGTTCGCTCATCAATTCAGCGAGCAGTTTGTCTTTCTGTTTTTCAAAGACCTCTTTTTCCAACCTGTCGGTTAAGGTTTTAAATAGCGCGTGATTGCCAAATAACAACCGCGCATCCACCATTGAATTTCTCGAAACGATGTCGTCTTTGCCGATGGAGATACTTTCCTTCAGGCTTCTCAGACTGTGTCCGACGGTGAACCCAATATCCCAGAGCGAGTATAAAATTTCTTCGCTGAGCTGAGAGATGGTTTGGGCTTTCGCGCCATCCTGATAGAGAAACATCAAATCAATATCGGAATGCGGCGCGAGTTCCTGTCGCCCATAACCGCCAACCGCAATGACCGCAAATCCCGGAAGCGCCGTTAAACGGAATTGTTCATCGACCACCCGGCGACTGATGACGCGAATCAACAGGTCAACAATCAGACTGCGAGCGCGAACAATTTCTCTGCCGCCGATGCCGAACCGATGGCGAAACCAGAGTCGTTGGGTTTCCGTCTTGATAAATTTTTTGAGCGCGTTCAGCCGCTCAACCGAATTATGCTGACTTTCGATTCGGTGTAACTTTTCTATGGCATGCTGCTCAATCGTCGCTAAATTAAATTGCATTTGATTTAGGCTCACGCAAACGAACTGCAAAGTTGATGCCAAACAATGAAATCAGCTATTGATTGAGAAAATCTCTTTAAGTTTCCGTGTTTTAGCGTCATCCGCTAATAAAAATGCGAGGTTCGCCGGATTTGAAAAATGACAATAATGTAGGTGAGAAAATTTATTGTTACAAAAATGTTTTCTCGGTTTTGTGATGGTTTCTCTGGTTCATTGATCAACAGGAAGGGGATTCACCAACCCGAAAAAATCTTGTGATTGGCGATAAGTTAATTTAATGGGTTGGATAATTCGCGCTACCCATGCCGGAAATCCGTCGAGGATGAAAGCGTTTCATAAATTCTGCTTTTCAGCCGATAAATAAAACCGGGAATCAGGTGAGCAGGTTTCTCCGATTGCCTGACTCCCGGTTTTGCCGGGTTACAAAAATGTATATGAACCAAAAGAGCTATACATTTATGTCGGATTTTTATCCTTCACAAAATTGTCTTAATCACCGACCGCCTGTAATCTCACGGGAACGAATTTATGATAAGGCGTACCGGCAATCGGGTCACAATCTTCCGCTGAGGTCAGCGTATTGAGGTTGACCCCTGTGCGTTGACGTTTGCCATTGCCCATCGAATACTCCAACCCATACCCGTGAGGCAAGGTCACCATCCCGCGACAAAGCGTATCATTGATTTCTACGCGAACAATCGCCGCACCTTTTTTACTCTCACATTTGGCAAGCCCGCCATTTTCCAAACCCACGATGGCGGCATCATCCGGGTGAATTTTCAATGCGCCTTCCGGGTCGGTTTTGCGCCAGCGCGGGTCGCGATAAATCGTGTTGGCGTTATACGAACGGCGTTCTCCGGCAACCAGTATGAAGGGAAATTCGGTTGATGGCTCAGGCTGTCGCTGTTCAAGTTTATCCAACCCAACAAGCAGTTCGGGAATTTCAAGGTGAATGCGACCATCATCGGTTTTCAGAAAACTCCAGGACTCTTCATATTCATTGACGCTGAATACCACACCCGAATGCGAACCGATGATGGCGTTAAAAAGCGTTTCACCGAGCATTGGTCCATCGCCCGTGTGACCTGCGCGTTTAACCGCTTCCGGGTGTTGCGCCGCGAATTGATGCGCCGTCGCCCACAGAAAGGCTGCCGCCGCCGCGCCTTCCGGCAACGTTTTACCGAGCGTTTCATATAAAATAATCGGCGCATATTCGAGCCATTCGGGATGTTCTTTCAGCGATTTTTTAAACGCCATCGCGAATGGCAATCGCCCTTGAACGGCGGCGGCTTCGAGTTCAGTGAAGGCGACAGGAATTTCATCCATTGCCCGAACCAGGCGTGTATAGATTTCGCATTCCGGCAAGCTGTTGCCGAGCGGTTCAAATAAAGGTTTACGCAAATGAAAAGCATTTTTCGGAAATTCCAGATTGAAAAAAGTGGCTTCCCATTTTTCAAATTGCGATGAAGCGGGCAAAACATAATCCGCCATGCAGGCAGTTTCGGTCATCGCGACATCGATAACAACGAGCAAATCCAACTTCGCAAACGCTTCACAATACGCCAGCGTGTCCGGCATGGTCACCAAAGGGTTGGCGCTATCAACAACAAGCCCGCGAATGCGACGGGGATGATCGGTGTTGATTTCCGATGGCAGGATGCTTGGCGGAAACAGGTTGCCGATGGCAGGGAATTGATTGACCTGTGTGCGTGATTTGCCATCAGGTGAATGCCCGATTAACGGAACCAGTGAGGTGTGTAGATTGATACCGCCGGGTTTTGCGAAATTCCCGGTGATGAGTGAAAGCAGGGCGCGCGAATAAGCATTCAAGGTGCTGTTTAAGGTTTGCTCAATGCCGAGGTCAGTGCGCACGCAACAGCTTTTGGCGTCGGCTATCAGTCGCGCAGCCCGATAAACATCTTCGAGATTAACTCCGGCGCGTGCGGCATAAACTTCTACCGGAATGTTGTTGAGTGCCTCGCGAACCGTTGCAAATCCGGTTGTGCGCTCTGCGATGAAATCTTTAGCTTCACGGTTTTCACGCACAATGATCGACAGCATCGCCAATAACAAAAAGGCGTCGGTTCCGGGTTTTAATTGCAGATGAATATCGGCAAGTTTGGCAGTTTCGGTTTGGCGCGGGTCAATGACAATCATTTTTTTGTCAGGGTTTTTATGGATTTCCCGCAAAACTTCGCGCGCATTGCGAATGCCATGTGATTGCCAGGGGTTGGTGCCGATGAAGACAACCACTTCGGCATTTTCGATATCTTCGGCAGGGTGGCAGTTCTGTTTGCCGTAAAGTTTGCCATCGACCCAAAAGCCCCCGGTTTTTTCCTGCGACAAAGCGTTGTAATAATTCTGGGTTCGCATCGCCGAACGCAGACATTTTGCAAAGGGACCGCCGAGGTGATTTCCCTGACCGCCACCACCGAAAAACGCCAGCGAATGACCGCCGAAGGTATCGCGTAACTCGACGAGTTTAAGGGCGACTTCACTGATGGCTTCATCCCAACCGATTTCTTCAAAGGTGCCGTCAGGTCGTCGTCGTAACGGATGAGTCAGACGGTCTGCATGGTTTTGGTAATAATTTAACCGTTGGGCTTTTTGACAGAGGTAGCCTTCGGAAACCGGATGGTTTTTATCGCCGCGAATTTTGGTGATTTCACGTCCGCTGATTTGCACTTCGAGTCCGCAGTTGCGGCTGCATAAAATACAGGCTGTGGGATGCCAACTATTGCTCTCTAAGGTTGGATTCATACGACTCCTTTTAATCAGGTGAGAAGAGAAGACCGCGGAGATTGATTAAAACAATCTTCAATTCTCAGGGGTGAAATAGATGGACGAACGAAAGCGAATTGCTTACCTAGCTCATGATTTCGCTGTTGTAAAAGTCATTTGCGAACAATTCCTCCATTCGCCCAATTCCTTTAATTGCATTTGGCAAAGAGCAGCCGGTTTTGATAAACCGGAATAAGCAAACGATTACTTCCTGACCGTAGTTTGTTCGTCGTTAGCGATATTTAATGCCGCCTGGCGACAGGCTTTTAAAATGTCGTTAGAGAATTTTTCATCATCGACGGCGCGAGCCAGCATGACCCCGCCGATTAACTGAACCAGAATCGCAATCGCTTTTTCATTGGTTAAGGTGTCGGATTTCGCCAGATATTTGCCTATTGTCGATTGAAATTGTTTTAACCGTTTTTCGTAATGCTTGCGGGTCGTTTGGCTGCCCCGCACAACATCGGCGGTTAAAGAAGGAAATACACAACCTTCGCCGGTCATATCTCTGTGGGTTCGACTCAGGTAGCCGTAAATGAGGTTAGTTAAAATATTGGAATCATCGGCAACCTGAACCTGAGTTTTCAGTTGATGGCTGCGCTGGTCAAATGCCGCGACCAGTGATTCGGCAAACAGCGCTTCTTTGGAATCGAAGTGACTGTAAAACCCACCGGCGGTTAATCCGACCTCTGCCATAATGGCATCGACTCCAACCCCATCATAGCCGTGCTCGCGAAACATTCGACTGGCAGCCGCCAATATCTTTTTACGAGTCGCTTCGCGATGTCCCTTGGCATAACGCATGGGGGGTATAGTATTACGTTCGTAATATAAAGGTCAAATAAAAATTTCCGAAGAATCGAACGCTGGAATTTAGGGAATGATTTTTGATTTAGCTGGCTGCCCAGACATCAACCAGATAGCGATTCTGACTGGTCAATTCAGCGACCCAACGAATGGCGGATTGCAGATTTTCACCGGTCTTTTCCGCATAAATTGCCGCGAAAGTATTTTGCACATCGGGTGCCATGCGGCTTGCATCGCCGCAAACGTAAATCACTGCGCCGCGTGAAATCAGTTCCCAGACTTCATCGCGCTGCCGGTAAATTTCATCCTGCACATAACATTTTTTCTGAGACTCAAGGCGCGAAAAAGCGGTTGATAAATTGGTGACGCCGCTTGCAACAAAGCTCTGCAATTCCTCGGCGTAAATAAAATCCTGTTCCGGGTGACGACAACCAAAAAATAACAGTGATGCGCCGATGGCGATTCCTTGTGTCTTCAATGCCGCGCGCTCTTGCAGGAAACCGCGAAATGGCGCAAACCCGGTTCCCGGACCAACCATGATAATCGGTGTGGTTGGATCAACCGGCAAACGAAATGCCGATTGGGTATCTTTGACGAAGGCATAAATCACGTTGCCTTCATGTTGATTGCTTAAATAATTGGAGCAAACGCCGAAAAATTTTCCCTGCCCGGAACGCGCTTCACCTTCGATAACTGCAACCGTTATGCTACAGGCTGTCGGATTCACCAATGGTGATGATGAAATCGAATAATATCGCGGTCTGAGCGGCGATAACATCTCAAGGTAAATTTCAAAAGGCAAATTGCAAGCCGGAAAAGCTTCAAGCAGGTCAATGACGGATTTGCGTTTTTGCAAAATGTCTTCACGATACCTCGCGGCGCTCACTTCGTCATCGCCAATCAGCGCCGCGAGTTTGATTTTTTCAGGCGGACACTCGTTGTACTCGACAAGCTGTTTGATTTGTGAGCGGGTCGCGACCTCCTGCAATTCAACATAATCGCTCAACACACGATAAACCGAAATGGATTGGTCGACCGGTAAAAAAGTTTTGCGATTGGTATTGCGCCGCAAACGAATAAACCCATCTTTGGTAAACCCGAAACGCGATGCCACACGTTCAACAATCTGACGGCTGTTATGCGGAATGACGCCGAGGTGGTCGCCTGCTTTATAAGAAACCGATTCCGCCAATCGTAATTCAAGGTGGCGGGTTGAACGTTCCGAAGCCTGCGCGCCGTTCTTGCAATGCAATTCGCGATTAACCAGCACTGTCATCGGCGAGGCGTTGAAGGAATCGACAAACGGCGACATCTGTTCGGCAGGCACGACTTCAAGCCTGAACAGTTGTTTTGCGCCTTCGTCAGTCATCGGCGCAATATTGAATTCTTTGGCGACTGCAACTCTGGCGGGTTGATACCATTTTCGGAATTGCCCGTCGAAATCATCTTTCATATCGCCTTCGCCGTGTTCAATGAGTCGTCTGGCGCCGAGCCTCGATAATCGTTCATCGATGAATCGCGGAATTGCCTGAAAGGTGGATGCCCAATCGCGATTGCCACAGCCGAATACCACATAGGTGACGCCCGCCAGTGCATCATTTTTTAGCTCAGGATTTTTCAACCATTCGCAAAATTGCGCGGCATTATCCGGCGGCAAACCGTTATATGAAGCGGAGGTGATGACTACTAAACCTTCTTTCGGTAAACGTTCGACATAATCATCAAGCGGCGCAACCTTGACGGCGAAACCATTGTCTTCGCCATCCTGCGCCATCTGCCGCGCAAGCTCTTCGGCGGTTCCCATGTTTGAACCAAAGAGGACGAGAAGCGGCGTATCATGCTGGCGTCGCACAGCGGTTTCCGATGTTATTTCGCTTCTGCTGATTTCAATGGCATCACGCTCAACCATTTTGCGTTCTTCGGGCGTTCTGTGCCGCGCTTTAATTTTGAAACCGTCGGGTTTCATCGTCAGGGTCTCTTTAATTTTTAACTGATAGCGGGTGTGGTCAATCAATTTGAAGCGTTGCAAAATCATTCCGAGTACGAGGGTGGCTTCCTGCATGGCGAACTGTCTGCCGATGCAGGCGCGCTGCCCGTTGCCGAAAGGTTTATAAGCATTGGCTGGACGTTTCATTTCATTTTCAGGCGAGAAATTATCCGGGTTGAATTGTTCAGCATTTTCGCCCCAGATGCTTTTATCGCGATGCAGCATGGGAAGCAGCACCGAAAGCGTGTGACGGTGTTTAACTTTGTATTTGCCGCCAATCACCGTGTCTTCGTAAGGGTAGAGCGAGAACGCCGGAGCCGTGGGCCATAACCTGAGCGTCTCTTTTAAAATTTGTGAAATGTATTGCAGCCCGTTGACCTCCGCGAAGGTTGGTTTTCGCGAAAGGTTGCCGCCCAACACCCGGTCAACCTCTTCATACGCTTTCTCTAATATTTCGGGATGCTTGAGCAGCGCGTAAATCGCAAACGATAACAAGCCGCTGGTGGTTTCATGTCCGGCAATTAAAAAGGTGATGACCTGATAACGAATGTTCAGGTCGTCTAATCGTTCGCCGGTTTTTCGGTCAACGCCGGTGAGCATGTAGCTCAATAAATCTGCTTTGGCAGTTAAATCTTCGCCGCTTGCTTTGCGGTCTTTGATGATGTGGTCAACCGTTTCATTCATGGTGCGAACATCGTTTTGCAACTGGCGGTCGCGACTCTTGCGCATGAGATTTTCCATTGGCACATCGCGCAACTCGTCCATTGTGATGCCCAGTGCCTGCGCCATCGAACAGACAAACGGATGCTCTTTATCGTGATAGAAAGAATTGAAGCGGAAATTAAAACCGCTCAAGCCAATGGTATCTACGGTCAGTCCGGTCATATCGCGAACCACATCTATCTCTTCTTCGGGGTTGAGGCGTTCCCATTTCAACACCAGTTGTTCGGCAATATCGAGCATCATCGGGTGATAACTCTGCATGGCTTTATGGCTGAAATTGGGAAGCAGAATATTATGAGCTTTTGACCAGTTGGGTTCCGAGGTTTTGGCGGTAAATAATCCGTCACCGCTGAAGCGTCGCACCAGACCGAGCGCCCCGCGAATACTTTTATCGAAACGTTTTTCATCGCAAATTTCATTGACCAGGTCGTAACCCGAAACGATGACGGTCACGCGACTGCGAATATCCAGGCGAAAGATGGTGCCGAGTTCGCGGGCGATTTTCATTAAATCCTGAACCGGCGTTGAGGCGCTTAACGCCAGCGCATTGCCTAACAGAAAAGTTTTCGGTGGTTGCGGAATTCGTTCATACGTAGCCATGAATATCCATCCTCTAATGCGATAAGTTTAAATTAATAAATTGTGGTTTGAGTAAAATCCGAGAAATCTACGCCGAGGATTATAACGCAGTGATGCTTAAATTCAGAGTTGAAAGAAAAAATTAAGCAATGGATTACTGGACTTTTAAATGCAATGAGTTTAGATTCAATCCAGCTTAACAATCCGCACGCTCACTAAAATTCAGGAGGATGATATGATGACCTCTCAACCGATTAAACGGATTTTGCTTTGGATTTTTATTGGTGGAATAGGAATACTCCTATTCCATTCATTGTCAACAAGAACTTCATTTGCGAAAGTAACATTTCCCATTCCCAGCACAGGCGCGCCGGATGAATGAACCTGTTCATCAGCAGGGTGTCACGATGGAAATCCGAATACCGGAGACGGGCAGTTTATCGTTGAGGCTCCCAGCGTTTATGTGCCGGGTGAAACTTATCAAATTCGCGTGAGCCACCAAACCACTGACCTGACAAGGAAACGTTGGGGATTTATGGTGACGACAATAAAAAAGAAAAACCAGGCGGCAGGCTCTTTCCGGGAAATCGATCAAACAACCAATCACACAACGATTCTCGATGGATTCACACATAATCGTGAGCACATGTCCCAATCCTTAACCGGAAGCTATGAAGGGCAAATCAATCAGGTAAGCTGGACATTTGATTGGATTGCTCCGGGAAGAAATATAGGCGTCATCCGTTTATTTGCAGCAGGACTACAGGCGGATAATGATGGCACACGATTGGGAGATCAAACCTACACCAAAGAACTCCTCATTAATCCAACCAGTGAAAGTTTAACCCCGAGTATTTCAGGCGTGCTTATTTTCGGAAAGCGATTGGAAGTCAGAGGCTTGAATTTTGATGATGGTGTAAAACTGTTCATTAATGGGCAAAAACAGAAATTAGCTTTTTTGCAGGATTTGCCACCGGTTGTGTTACTGGTTTCAGAAAAAGCCGGGAAAAATATCGCCCCTGGACAAACTGTGAGCATACAGGTTAAAAACCCGGACGGAAAAATGTCCGACCCCTTTATTTTTATGCGACCACTCGAATAAGCGTGTTCCTTCAAATACGTTTCAGGGGCGAAAGCCACGCCTCTTGATGCCGATTTGTGTGGGCAATAACCCATAAGCGGTCTCAATCCAATCGCACAAAATCGGGCGGGTGTCGCGTGGGTCGATGATCTCTTCGATGCCATAGGCTTCAGTGTGTTGCAAATTTCATAGGACATAAAATGGCGTTACCAGATTTCAATAGTGAAGGAGATTTACCGGAAGGCGTGTATCAATCTACCTTTGATGAAGTTGTTGAGCGATTTGGTCAAGGTACGCCACAGCGTCAAATTGTAGCGGAACGTTTTAAGCAAATCTTTAAATTGGCTCAAACGACAGGCAAGCTTGAACGATTGGTTATTTTCGGCAGCTTCGTTACCGCAAAGCCAGACCCTAATGATATTGACATCATTCTTGTGATGCGCGACGATTTCGGAGAGCAAGATTTTGATGCCGACGAGTTTCCGGTATTTGACCATTTGAAATCCCAGCAAAAGCTGGGTGCGAGTCTATTTGTAATTCGACCCGCATTTTTAATTGGGGAAACAATTGATGAATTTGTTGCACATTGGCAGGTGAAACGCGATTTAAGAAAGCGTGGAATTATTCAACTCATCTTTGAGGAATCACAATGATTGCAAATGACATTGAACTTCAAGCAACGCAAGAGCGCATAGCGTTTTTTTATAAAACCGTTGCCAATATGCGCCTCAAGGCAACTCCCGAAGAATATCGTCTTTTTTCAAGCAGCTATCTGGCAGAAATAGACAAAATGCACGCTGAGGTTATGGAGTACCTGAAAAAGCACCCAGGAGAAACTCCGGCAGAAGCGGCGTAATTATAAGGGGGCTATGACTACAATTGATGAATTCCAAAGTAAAATGGGGGAGGGACTTGAAAGAAGAGGTCTTAGAATTGATCAGTGGACTGATGCACCCCGTCGCTCGAAACATCTGCTCAAAATAGATACTACACAACCCTCTACAATTTTATATGTTAAAGAGGGGAATGGTACAAAAGCATTTTGGGGAATAACCAAAAACCAAATAGAACGCCTTAATCAAGCATCAATAAAGTGGTTTGCCATCCTGTTGTTGAATAGTAGCAATGCGGGGTATGTTTTCTCTTCCGAAGATATGAATAAACTTATTGGGGATTGTACCTTATCTCAAGGAGACTATAAGGTAAATAATCCTAAATCCAAATATGAATTTAAGAGCATCGAAGATCTTCTAAATCGAATATTATAAGAATAATTTTCAATTATGGGCGAAAGCCACGCCCCTTGATGCCGATTTGTGTGGGCAATAATCCATAAGCGGTTTCAATCCAATCGCACAAAATCGGGCGGGTGTCGCGTGGGTCGATGATCTCTTCGATGCCGAAAGCCTCGGCGGTTCGCATCGGCGAACGTAACTCGTTCAACATATCTTCGATTTCTTGTCGCCGCGCATCGGGGTCTGGCGATGATTCGATGTCCCTACGATAAGCCGCCATTACGCCGCCTTCGATGGGAAGCGAACCCCAATCGCCCGAGGGCCAGGCATAACGTAAATTCAAAGCATTGGTATCACCGTGGGCAGCGCCTGCTACGCCGTAACAACGACGAATCAACAGGCTCACCCAGGGGACGCGCGCTTGATAAATCGCGGCAATCGCCCGCGCGCCATATCGCGCGGTTCCGGCGCGTTCGGCGCGGGTGCCAACGATGAAACCCGGCTGGTCAACGAAATTCACGACAGGCAAATGAAAGGTGTCGCACAAATCGACAAAGCGCGTCATCTTTTCGCAACCATCCGCATCCAGACCACCGCCTAAAAAATGCGGGTCGTTTGCCATCACGCCAACCGCATAACCATCGAGTCGCGCCAAACCCACAACCAAAGGTTTGCCGTAATATCTTCCGATTTCAAAAAACGAATCGCGGTCAACAATCAAATTGAGCAGGCGGCGCACGTTGTATCCGCGTTTCCGGTCTTTGGGGATAATCGAAATTAAATCCGCTTCACGGCGATTCGGATGATCGCCGGTTACTTGGCGGTCGGCGAGTTGCCAGACATTGGTCGGCAAATAAGAAAGAAAACGGCGAATCTCTGCAAAGGCTTCTTCTTCGCTGGCGACTTCGTTATCGACGCAACCGCTGCCATGCGCGTGAATGTGCGAACCGCCGAGTTCTTCTTTGCTCACCTTTTCACCAATGCTTCGTTCGACAACCGGAGGTCCGGCGACAAAGAGTTGCGACGTGCCTTTGACCATCACCGAAAAGTGTGAATTGACTACACGAACCGCGCCGAGTCCGGCGACCGAACCGAGACATGCACTAACGACCGGAACTTCTGCGAGCATCGCCACCGATATATCCCAGCCGTGAAGTGGCGGCACATAAGTTCGTCCCATGGTTTCAATGGTTTTTACGCTGCCACCGCCACCCGTGCCATCAACCAGGCGAATCATCGGTAGTCGCAGGTCTCTTGCGAGTCGTTCGGCATAAGGCATCTTATAGCCGATTGCGCCATCAGCCGCGCCACCGCGCACCGTGAAATCATCGCCGCCGACTACCACTTTGCGGTTGTTAATGCGCCCTGTGCCGAAGACAAAATTTGACGGGATGAAAGACGCGATTTCGCCATTTTCATAAGAGACTTTTCCGGCAAGCGCGCCGGTTTCATGAAATGAATTGGGGTCTAAAAGTTTTTCAATGCGTTCGCGAACCGTGAGTTTGCCGTTTGCGTGATGGCGCGCGACATTGGCTTCACCGCCCAACTGCTTGGCGAGTTCTATGCGATGTTTGATCTCGTCAACTTCTGTTTCCCAACTCAATCTCGTATCTCCTTGATTAAAAGGTATTGAAACACGAAGAACACGAAAGGCACGCAGAAAATATAATTTTTCTTCATGGTCTTCGTGTTCTCTGGGTTTTTCACATCGTCGTTTATTGAATATCTTTCAAGGTGACGGTAAATGCCGTTTGATTCGTCGATTTCAAAAAGGTAATCAAATCAAGCAACTGTTTTTGCGTGTAGCGTTTTGCAAAGTCTCCGGGCATCGGCGTTCCTGTTTGCGATTCAACTTTTGCGACCTCGGCTTTCAAAATATTTCTCAGCACAGGCGGAACCGTCGCGGTATCGAATAGTTTTATCGCATCCGCATTTTCTTCTCGCTTGATTCCGGTGATGCGCTCTCCGCTTTTTGTGAAAATGGTGATCGATTCATAACCCTGGGTGATCTGGGTATGCGGTTCGGTTACGCTCAAATAAAGTTCACGCGGAGTTTTAGAACCGATGTTGGTTAAATCGGGACCGAGTTTTCCGCCGCGTCCTTGAAATAGGTGACAGGCGCGACAACTTCTTTCATTCGCCGCATCAAAAAACAAAAAC
Organism: Acidobacteriota bacterium; assembly: GCA_040754075.1. NCBI lineage: Bacteria > Pseudomonadati > Acidobacteriota > Acidobacteriota bacterium. The sequence goes on along the minus strand of JBFMDH010000013.1, from coordinate 174,689 downwards.
TTGCCGTTGGCTGCATCGCCGCGAAGTTGATTGGCATCGGCGACTGTTTCAACTGTCGATTTCACTGCTTCGCTTTTAGCTGGCTCGGATTTTTCAGGTTGTTTTGCGGTCTCGGTTTTCCCTTTATCGTTTCCCGATAGTTTCGGCAACGGTTTGTTCGGCTCAGTCTTTGAAATCCACATCACATAAGCCACCAGTTGTTCGATTTCTTTCTTGGAATAATTGTTTTTAAACGGCGGCATGGGTGTACCGGATACGCCATCGCTGATTACTTTTGTGAGGTACTCGGTCGTATAGCGTTTGCCGCGAAGCGTCGGCGCGCTGCCGCCGAATCCCTCATTGCCGTGACAATAGCCACTGCTGCAAGTCGGATTAAAAATTTTACCGCCCGCCAAAATCATCTGATTTTGCGATTGCTGTACCGCAGCACGGGTTTTTTCACTGCCGGTAAGACAAAAAGTAAAAATCAAACTCCCTGTCCAAAGACCTAAAAGCGCAAAGGGCAAATGCTGTTTAACGCTTTTCATTTTTCTCCTCCGCAAAATTACTTGCCGGTTGATGCCGGTTTATTCATTGCCGCATCCGGCAAGGCAAACACAAACAGCGTCGAGCCTGCGGGAAAGTTTCGCGCTTCGGGCCAGGTCGCAGCCATACCGCTTACAAAAATCGAACCGAGTCCCGAAGGCACTGCGATATATTGTTTGCCATTAACCGCATAAGTGATGGGACCCCCGCGAAGCCCTGAGCCGGTATTGAATGAATAAAGTTGCTCGCCGGTTTTGGCATCGAAAATCAGAAACCTGCCTTCAACATCGCCGGTCATCAATAAATCTCCGGCAGTGGTCAGCAGCGATGAGAGAATCGGATACTTGGTTTTCCAACTCCATTTCTTCGCGCCGCTCACCGGGTCGAAAGCATCAAGGTGCGCAGTGATTTCTCCGCTCGGAGGCGGCTTGGCGATAATCGTTCCCCCGACATACCCCATGCCTTCTTTGGGTTCCTGCTTTCGGGGCATAATCAACCCGCACCATTCAATGCCGTGATTGTAGAGCAGATTGGTTCGCGGGCTGTATGAAGCGTGATTAAAACTGCGCCCGCCGCCCCAGTGCGGACAAACCAGCGTGCTTTTATCGGGCGGGACTTCTAACCTGCCAATTTGTTTCCCATCCTTATCAATCTTTTGTACCCAGTTGGCATTCTCGACGTGTTTCCAGGCGTTGATAAATTTGCCATTGGTGCGGTCAATAATAAATACGTAGCCGCCTTTGTTGGTGTGCGCCAGCAATTTTCGTTTTGCGCCATCAACCGCCCCGTCGAATAGAATCGGTTCATATGCCGAATCGAAATCATAAGCATCGTGCGGAACTTCCTGATAGTACCATTTCAATTTGCCGGTGTCGGGGTCGAGCGCGACGATGCAGTCGGTGTAAAGGTTATCGCCTTTGCGGTCATCCGGGTAAAAATCTGCTGCCGGGTTTCCGACGCCCCAGTAGAGTAAATTGAGTTCGGGGTCGAAAGTGCCGACCATCCAGGTTGCGCCGCCGCCGAATCGCCAGGATTCTTTGTCCCAGGTTTCAAATCCCGGTTCGCCGGGTCCCGGTATGGTGTAGAACCGCCAGGCGTGGCGACCGGTCTTGGCGTCAAAGGCATTCAAGTATCCGCGATGCGCGCTGTCGCCGCCGGTCACGCCGACGATGACTTTATCTTTCACCACAATCGGCGCGCCGGTAACGTTGCAACCGCATTGCTTCACATCTTCGATTTCGACATCCCAGACTTCCCGTCCGGTTTTAGCATCAAGCGCAATCATGTGATTATCGAGGGTTCCCATAAACACCAACCCGTAACCGACCGCGATGCCGCGCACCGAAACGCCGTAAGGAATAGTCCCCTGCGGCAATTTATAAAAGTAATTCCATAATCGTTCGCCGGTCACGGCGTTCAATGCAAAGACGCGATTGTATGAACCGACAAGATAAAGAACTCCGTCAACGACAAGCGGCGTAGCGTTCAACCCGCCTTCGATTTTGCCGGTTTGAAAAGCCCAAACGGGAGCGAGTTGTTTGACGTTATCGCGATTGATTTGATCAAGGGTGCTGTAGCGCCAGCCATTATAGGTTCCGAAATAGGTGAGCCAGTTTTGCGGTTCTTTATCGGCTTTGACGAGGCGTTCGCCTGTGAGTTCCTGAGCATTTGCAGATTGAGATAAAATCAAACCAATAAACAAAACTAAAATAAGAAAATTTTTACTTTGCAAAAAAGCTGGGCGTGAAACCGTTCGACGGATGTGAAGCAATGGCATCTGCATAACAACCTCCCGTGATTTGGCAATTGATTTGACTGTTGAAAGATGTGAGCCTTAAACTTACCTACCGTTCGGTAAGGAATCAAGTTCTATTCAAATGAATAAAAATATTTTTCGATTATTTGGCGAAAAAAAGGAGAACTTATATGTCAGAAGCAGTAATTATCGATGCGATACGCGCGCCGATTGGCAGGTTTAATGGCGCATTTCGCGAAACCCGCCCGGATATTTTACTCGCCCACGCGCTTGAAGGTTTAACCCAACGCAGTGGCATTGATAAAGCGAAAATCGAAGATGTCATCATCGGTTGTGTGACGCAAGTCAATGAACAGGGAATCAATATTGCCCGTCGCACGGCGCTGCTTGCGGGCTTTCCGATTCAGGTTCCCGGCGTGGCTCTGAATCGCTTTTGCAGTTCCGCCCAACAATCCATTCATTTTGCTGCACAGGCAATTGCCGCAGGCGACCACAACTACATCATCGCCGGCGGCGTCGAAAACATGACTCGTTGTCAGATGGGAAGCGATGGCGCAGCGGTCTGGAAAAATATTTATCTCTCGATGCGTGAACAACACGACCTCGTGCATCAAGGTGAAAGCGCCGAACTCTTAGCAGAAAAATATGGCATCACTCGCCTAGAGGTGGATGACTATTCAGCGCGAAGCCATGCACTGGCGGCAGCCGCCGCAAAAGCAGGCAATCATACCGAAATCATTCCTACACCCGGACTCGATAGTGAAGGCAAAAATATTTCGCTCGCTCGTGATGAAGGCATTCGCGAATCCATCAATATGGAAAAGATGGCAACCTTGCCAACCGTCTTTCGTCCGAATGGCGATGGTGTCGTCACCGCCGCGAATTCGAGTCAAATATCGGATGGCGCAGCCGTGGCTTTAATTGCCAATCGCGAAGTTGCCGAAGCCGACGGTTTCAAACCGCGCGCACGCTTTCGCGCCAGAGTCGTCGTCGGTTCCGATCCGAAATTCCAATTGGACGGCGTGATTCCCGCGACCAAACTCGCTTTGGAAAAAGCCGGTTTACAACTCGCGGATATTGACCGCATTGAAATCAACGAAGCCTTTGCAACCGTGGTGCTCTCGTGGGCGCGTGAATTGAATCCGAATATGGAAAAGGTAAATGCCTGGGGCGGCGCGATTGCTCATGGTCATCCGCTTGGCGCGACCGGTGCAGTGTTGATGTCGAAATTGCTTGCCGAACTTGAAGCCACCAATGGACAATTCGGCTTGCAGGTCATGTGCGCAGGTCACGGCATGGCAACGGCGACGATTATTGAAAGAATTCAGTAAATTCAAGGTCTGGAGTCGTGAGTCTGGAGTCTGGAGTCCGACCACTGAGAAAGAAGCAGTAACAATCAATATTTAAGACTCACCTTCCCAATTCGTGAATCTTTAAATCATCAGGTGGCAATTAAAGATTTCCGAATGACTCCAGACTCCAGACTCCAGACTCCAGACTATCTTAACGAGGAATAATTTATGGAAATCAATGGAAAAACTTTTTTAATTTCAGGCGGCGGTTCGGGTTTGGGTGCGGCGACCGCGCGGAAGCTGGCTTCCGCGGGAGCAAAAGTGGTTATCGCTGACATCAATGAGAACGCCGGAAACAGTGTGGTCGAAGAACTCGGCGCAGATAAAGCCTTGTTTGTGAAAACCGATGTTTCGGATGAAGCGAGCGTGCAGGCTGCCGTTGATGCGGCAGTGGCGTTCGGTGAATTGCGCGGCGCGGTGAATTGCGCCGGCATCGGCACGGCGGAAAAGACCGTCGGTAAAAATGGTCCCCACAACCTCGGACATTACATGAAGGTTATACAGGTCAATCTGGTTGGCACGTTTAATGTCATTCGATTGACTGCTACTGCAATGGCAAAGAATGAACCGACCACGGGCGGCGAACGAGGGGTGATTGTGAATACCGCATCGGTTGCGGCATTCGATGGGCAAATCGGACAGATTGCTTATTCGGCGTCGAAAGGCGGAATTGTTGGGATGACGCTTCCGGCGGCGCGTGACCTTGCAAGTCTTGGCATTCGCGTGATGACCATTGCGCCGGGAATTTTCGATACGCCACTGCTTGGCGGATTGCCCGAACCGGTCAGGCAATCATTGGGCGCGCAGGTGCCTTTTCCTTCGCGACTCGGACAACCGAGCGAATATGCTGCTTTAGCCAAACACATCATTGAAAATGAGATGCTCAATGGTGAAGTCATTCGCCTGGACGGCGCTATTCGCATGGCTCCGAGATAATCAACTGACAAACGACGAAGAGGCGACTGGGTGTTACTTCTTCATCGTCCTTCATAGTGAATTGCGTAAAAAAAACTGAAGTTACGAAGAACCCCAGGGCTTCACCAAAAGCCTTGGGGTTCTTTGACCTGCAATGCAAAAAATTCCGAAAATGACACGCTGCCGCAAATCCATATTTGTTATACCTGTGGCGAGTATGTGGTCTGGATATTTCGAGTGTTCAATCGCCATCCATCCGTTGCTAAACGATGATGCATTGCTAACCACTGCCATCACCGAACCTCAGAATTCTTGGGGCATCCTTTCATCGTGCTGACGTCTCGCAAGTGTTAAACCCACTCGAGGCTAACCACATACTCAACCGGTGCGATAAAGCTTTGCCCAAGAAAAAGCAGGGCGGCTAAAAAGCTGCCCTGCGAAATTCCTGACCACACCGTTAAAGCAACCATTAATGCGCGACAAATCGCAGTATGGTTTGCCGACTCAACCCGGCGATTGAGGTAATCGCTCATCTGTTAAATCAAATTCGCCAATTATGATAGTCAATTGTCGAGGTAGAGGATTATTCACACAGGTTCGCAATCGGCGAATTTTTATAATTCACGGCGCTCCGATTTATCCTTTGACGACATCCCGGCACCTTGTTATCTTGCTTCCCGTTAATCAGGCGAAAATAAACCAGCACGATTTCTTTATACCCAGCCCTAAAGGATTTGGATATTCTACAACGGAGTAATTTTTGAAAACCCAAAAAGAAACAATAGAAAGCCTTGAGCCGGTTGCAAACGATACCCGGATAAACGCCGCTGAACCAGATTATCCTGCTCCGGGCTATGCCTGGTATATGGTCGGGGTCTTAACCATTATTTATATCTTTTCATTTATTGACCGACAGATTCTTTCGCTTCTGGTTGAACCCATCACCAAAGATTTGCAAATCAGTAAAACCCAACTCAGTTTATTGATGGGCTTTGCCTTTGTATTTTTTTACACCTTGTTTGGCATTCCGCTGGGGCGGTTGGCGGATATAAAAAGTCGGCGAACCATCATTGCAATCGGTTGTGCATTCTGGAGTGTGATGACCGCACTTTGCGGCATCGCGCAAAACTACATGCAGATGTTTTTATACCGGCTGGGAGTCGGCGTCGGTGAGGCTTCACTTTCACCGGCGGCTTTTTCATTAATCAGTGATTCATTTCGTAAAGAGCGACTGGCAACTGCCATCAGTGTTTATTCGATGGGAATTTATCTCGGCGCAGGAATGGCATACTTGCTTGGTGGCGTCGTAGTCGGGTTGGTTTCCTCTCAGGAAATGTATCAACTTCCACTGGTCGGCGCGACGCGCCCCTGGCAAGTAATTTTTTTTATCGTTGGTTTGCCCGGCATCCTGCTCGCCCTTTTGATGTACACGATTCAGGAACCGGTTCGGCGCGGGCTTTTAGCGCAACCCCAGGTTGCCGAGACCAACAACGTATCAATCGCAAAATTTATTAAATACATTTCTGAAAACCGGCTGACGTTTATTTGTCACAGTCTGGGATTCGGGCTGATTGCGCTTTCGACTAATGCCGGGGGACAGTGGTATCCGACTTATCTCAGAGTGTCACATGGATGGTCAACTGCCAAGGTCGGCATTGTTTTAGGCATCATTCTTTCGCTTGCAGGAACCGCAGGAATCGTCGCCGGGGGGCGTTTATCGGATTGGCTTGCTGAACGTGGTTATCAGGATGCGCCGATGCGCGTTGGTCTGTTTGCGGTACTTTTGATGATTCCCACTGGGGTCGCCTTTAGCCTTGCGCCGAATGGAAATTGGGCGACCTGGCTTTACATCCCGACCGCCTTTTTTGCGAGCGCGCCGTTTGGCGTTGCTCCGGCAGCCATTCAACAAATTGTGCCGAATGAGATGCGCGGACAGGCTTCGGCAATCTATATTTTTTTCGTCAATGTCATCGGGTTAGGTATCGGCCCGACAGCGGTTGCGGTTTTGAACGATTATGTATTTCAAAACGACCAGTCAATCCGCTATTCATTGATTATCGTCGGAGGCATCGCGCAGAGCCTCGCGGCGTTATCCTTGTGGTTAGGTATGAAGCCTTTTGCAAAAAGTTTAATCCGCTTAAAAAGCGGATACCCGGTGAATCCATAATTTTAAAACCCATGCATGGAGTAATGTTATGCCCGAAATGACCGGCGCTCAGGCGATGTATGAATTTTTAGTCCGTCAGGGAGTGGAATATATTTTTGGTAATCCCGGCACCAGCGAACTTCCTTTAATGGATGTCTTCGCCGAACGCAACGAGATTGAATATGTCCTCGCGCTTCATGAAGACTCGGCTTTGGGTATCGCCGCAGGCTATGCCGAAGCGACTGGCAAACCGGCAGTCGTCAACCTGCATACCAATCCCGGACTCGCGCATGCGTTGGGAAATCTCTATAACGCCTATCGCGCAGGAACCCCGTTGATTGTCACCGCAGGGCAACAGGATACCCGTTCACTGATTGATGAACCCTTGCTGCAAGCCGATATGGTTGAGATGGCTCGGCAACATACGAAATGGGCTTGGGAAGTGAAATGTGCCGCAGAGATTCCGAGAGTTCTGGCAAGAGCTTTTACGATTGCGATGACGCCACCGACCGCTCCGGTTTTTATTTCATTACCGGTGAATTTTATGGAAGCGCGCGCGGAATTTGAATTCCCCGAAATAACCAAAATCGGTTCCACTCTTCAATCTGACCCTGAACGCCTCAATGCCGCAGCGAAGTTATTGATGGATGCGAAACAACCGGTGATTATCGCAGGTGATGGCGTAGCGCGTGCAGGAGCGGTTCCGCAACTGGTTGCATTTGCCGAATTGATTGGCGCAGCGGTTCACCCTGAACCGTTGCATTCGCTGTTGGGTTTTCCGACCGATCATAGACTGTTTGCCGGGCCGCTATCGCCCGCCGCCCATCAGATGCACGCGCAATTGCAAAACGCCGATGTGATTCTGGCAATCGGCGTTTATACGCTTGCGCCGTTGGTTTATACGGGTGCGAGGATGATTCCCGATACCAGTAAGCTCATTCAGCTTGATGTAAACGCCCACGAACTCGGAAAAAATTTTTTCGCTGAGGTGGCAATTCAAGCAGACTTGCGAAGCGCCATTGAAGATTTAAGTTCGTCAATCAAGTCCATGATGACGCCTGCTTTTTCTCAATTGGTTTGGCGACGCAGCACCTTGATTGCCGACCGAATAACCGATGGGCGGGCAAAACTCAAAGAAGCTGCTGTGCCTCCGAAAGATGGGGAATGGATGCCTGCGGCTTTTGTGGCGAAAGTCATGCGTGAAGTCGCCAGCGACGATACTTTGCTGGTTGATGAAGCGGTTACTTCAACGGCATATGTGCGAACGCTTTTTGAACTCAGCGAACCCGGCGCTTATCTTTTCTGCAAAGGCGGGTCGCTCGGTTATGGCGCACCGACCGCAGTTGGTTACAAACTCGGGCGCAAAGACCGTCCGGTGATTTGCGCGATTGGTGATGGGTCATTGCTCTATTCTCCGCAGGCGCTTTGGACGGCAGCAAGATATAAACTCGGCGTCGTGTTCGTGGTTTTTAATAACACCAGTTATGCAATTTTGAAAGGCGGTTTACTGGCGTTGAATGGTTCATCGGTTGAGCGGGGAATATTTAAGGGAATGGATATTACCGAACCGGAAATTGATTTTGTCAAAATGGCAGAATCAATGGGGGTCGCTGCGCGTCGGGTGGTTGATGCATCGCAGTTGCAAGCGGCATTGGTTTGGGCGTTGACGGAAAGTTTCCATAAACAACAGCCTCATTTGTTGGATGTCATGATTTCCCGCGATGCCCGAAGTGTGTTGCGTTAAGGGCTTAAATGTAGCAAAATCTCATCGCCTCAGTAGCGGTTTTCAAACAGTGGTAGTTCTCAATATGAAAGGGTAACAATCTGTGAAAAACCTCCTAAACACAGTTGTCCTGATATTATGCTCTGCCTTTTTGGGTTTTCCCCAAATTCAAATAGGTACAATTAAAGGAACAGTTGTTGACTTAAACGGTGCCATCATCACCGATGCCAAAGTCACAATTGAAAATCCGCTTAATAAAAGTTCATACACGGTTAAAACCGATGCAGACGGGACTTTTGTTTTTAATAATGTCTCATTTGCCCAATATCAGATAAACGTCAACGCTTACGGGTTTGTCATTTTTCAAGATAGTTTAACCGTTCGTTCCAATATACCCATTAACATTGATATTAAACTTTCACCGACCGGCAGCAAAGATACGGTGAATGTGGTCGGTACTCAGGGGTTGATTGAGCGAGATTCAACCAGCACTTTCATTAAAATTGAAAAAAACGTCATCAGCCGAATTCCCGGTTCTGCTCATCGCGGACGCATACAGGGAGTGATTGCTTCAACGCCGGGTATTACCACAGAAAATAATGGACTCTTGCATGTGCGTGGCGTAGATGACGGCATTCTTTATGTGATTGATGGCATACCAAGCGCCGACCGTTATGATGCGGTGTCGGCAAGTTCACCCGATACCGAGATGGTTAATTCGATGGATGTCATCACCGGCAATATTCCCGCTGAATTCGGCGGACGTTCAGGCGCGGTGGTTGTGCTTTATCCAAAATCGGGTATTGATGAACCGCATTTCGGAAGTTTCGGAATGGGGTTCGGTGAATTTGCCACCAAGGATGTGGCGCTATCTTTTGGCGGGGGCTACAAGAAAAAGTACGGTTACTTTTTTAGCGGGTCGGCTTATCAAACGGAATATTATCTTGATGTTGTGGATTTGTTTAATTTCAACAACGCCGGAAAAAATATCAGTCTGAATCACCGGGGCGATCTTCATCCGACCGCCAACGATATTTTGATTGTCAATCTGTCAATCAACGGCACCAATCATCAGGTTCCGAACCGTCTGGAACAGGAGGAAGCCGGACAAAAACAGCGACAGCAACTGCGAGATAACAGCGAATCGTTAAGCTGGCAAAGAGTCTGGTCGCCCAACACCGTTACCAATTTTGCAGCCTTTCATCGCTACTATTCTTCAAAATTATTCGGCAGTCAATTTGATACGCCGATCTTTGCCAATCACAATCGCAGTCATAAACGCATCGGCATTCTTTCGAGTCTGACGCAATCGTTCAAAAAGCACACCGTAAAAATCGGGCAAGAGTTTATGCGGCTTTCTCCGAATGAATATTTTATGTTTGCGATAACCGATGATGAGCAAGCCGAAGAGCAAAGTCTTTCCGATAAAGCCCGTGAATTTACACCCGCTAATCCCTTCGTTTTCCGCGAACGCAAAGTCGGAAAACAAGTTGCCGCCTATGTGCAGGATAATTTTTCTCCAATTAAAAATTTAACCGTCAACGCCGGGATTCGTTATGATTATTTCAGTTTAAAATCAAACGACTATCAATTCAGTCCGCGCATTGGAGCGGTCTATTTTATTCCACAAACCAATACCGCCATACGCGGCTCGTTTAATCGGTTATTTATGCCGCCGCAAATTGAAAACCTCCTGCTTGCGGATTCCGACCAGGCGCGACAACTTTCTCCATTTGTCGATGAAACCGGTGGCGGCGAGGTAATTCGCTCGGAAAAAACTTCGGCTTATGAAGTAGGATTTGCCCAGGATATAAAAGGATTTGCGAAGTTGGACATGGTTTACTGGTACAGGAACTTTCGCAATTTTGCCGACCCGAATGTGTTTTTCAATACCACGGTTATCTTTCCCAACAGCGTCGCCAAAGGCTTCGCGCGGGGATTGGATGCCCGGTTGGATTTTCCCAGCAAAAAGGGTTGGTCTGGGTATGTGAGTTATGCCAATCAACGAATATTACAAACCGGCCCGATTAATGGTGGACTGTTTTTAACCGATGAATTTATCGAAATCGGTCCCGGGGTGAAATTCATTCCAGACCATGACCAGCGCAATGTCGGTGAATTCGGAATAACCTATGAGTATAGAAATTTCTGGACCTCATTTTCCGGGCGTCATGAAAGCGGCGTTCCGCTGGAAGTCGATGACGAGCGGCTTGAAGAATTAATGAAGGCGCGAGGCGCACACCTGGTCAATTTTGAACGCGGTCGGGTTAAACCATCGACAATCTATTACTGGTCATTTGGTATTGACCTGAGAAAAGGTGAACACCTGGCGATTAACTTTCAAGTCGATGCAGAAAACCTGTTTAATAAAGAGTATGCTTACAATTTCGGCAATCCCTTTGAAGGAACGCACTTCGGTTATTTACGTTATTGGAGCGGTCGTTTGAAATTTACTTTCCATTGATTCATCAACCTTGACTTTCCGCACTCCCATAAAAGACAACTTCGCATTGTCTAAAAACCATCGGACATGGTGGAATTGGACAGAGGAGGAGAAGTCTTATGATTAAAACCAATAAACTTACTTCATTGATTTCGTTATTGGCATTTGCGTTTACCATTTTTTCAACACCCCTAATATTTGCACAACAGACCTATCAATCCGCGCCCATCAGACCACAAGCGGTTACCGGAGAATTGCTTGATTTATCAGCGACACTCGATAACCGCCCCGACACCCGGGCGCATTCTGGTAACCCCAATTATATTGGCATGAGTTTTACGATTGATTTAGGCAGCATTCAACCGGTGATTGGGGTTTCTCAAGACCACGGACGTTACCCGACCCATTTCCCCGGCGCTTACAAAGTCGAAGTTGCCGAAACCCCGGATAACTGGTTTCTGGCATGGCAGGGCGAAGGGCAGCGAGGCGAGAGCAAAGCGGTGTTTGAAGCGGTTCGCGCCCGCTACATTCGTGTAACCGCGACCGCGCTAAACAAAACTTATAACCAGGAATGGAGCATTGCGGAATTGCGCGGCGGCATCGACCCCGGACAAAAACCTAAAACCATTCCGCCAAAAAGAGCGCCGGAACCCGCACCTGTTGAAACTGTGAAAGAGCTGGAGAATAAAAATCTTGCTTTCGATAACAAACTCGACACTTTTGCTACAAGTAGGACAGCCGATTATCGTGGTCGAATTTTTAATGTGGATTTGGGCGGCGAGTATGAAATTTCCAGAGTGGTTCAAATTCACGGCACGCGCGCCAATGATTATCCCGGAGAATATAAAATCGAAGTCAGTGATTCGCGCAATGAAAATAAATATCGCGAAGTATTTCGCGGTCGGGGTGAAACGGCTAGAAGCGTTGCCCGATTTACGCCGGTCATCACGAGGTTTATCCGCATCACGGCATTGCGCAACCTCGACAATCAACATTTTTGGTCGATTGCTGAACTACGAACCAATCGGGACGAAGATGTGGTTGACCGCGATGATGACGACGGTTTAATGAATCGGCAGATTCGCAACCTCACAGGTCGGGGCTTTTCCAACCTGAACGCCTTGCTTGATGAAAACAACCGCACAGCGGCAACGACGAGAACTACGGATTATCTCGGCAGTTTCATTCAAGCAGATTTGGGTGGCAGTTACACGATTGCCAAAGTTGTTCAGGTGCATGAACCTGACAATAAAAATTTTGCCGGTCGCTACCTTGTCGAAATCAGTATGGATGGCAATCAATGGCAAAGGGTGTTTGAAGGCGTTGGTACGGGCACACGTTCCGTCGCAACCTTTACTCCGGTTCGCGCGCGCTACATTCGACTGACGGCAACCGATGACAAAAATAATCGTCGCGAGTGGACGGTTTATAAACTGCGGATTCGCGGATAGGCGACAAAGTTTGAGTCAATAAAAACGGGCACAATATGGTTTGCCCGTTTTTATTAATCTCTTAGGGCGTTAATGGTTTGGGAATTAATCGAATATACTTCCCCCATGCATAATCAGCAACTACTTCGAGATGGTCTCCACTTTCATAATGTTCAAAAAGCTGGTCGGCATCTTTTATAGCGCCCTTATTCAGCCAAACCTCTTTCCCGTTTAAAATCGCCTGATCAATTTCTGTGATGATTTTCGCAAAACTTCCCTTGGGCATTTTTTTCCATAGCGGTTGATCGTTGAAATACTGAAAGGTTGTATCGACCTCTTCGCGGTCAGCAAAATAAATAATGGCGTTTTTGTGCCAGATTGCTGCGGTGTTTCGAGCTTCGGCAATTAACGGATTGGCTTCGGGGTGATGATTGGGGAGTATGAAAAAAGCAGTGTTGAACAGCGCCAGCAGGCTCACCGATAAGGCTGCGACGCGCAGGTCTTTATACCGCAAAGGGAAAGTGGCGTTGGAATTTGCCGGTTGGGATTGGTTTGGTTTAAGAACCAGCGCAAGTGCCAGTGCTATTGCCGGTAGGTAAAACAACCGTAAATTTTCATCCATCGGTTCAAAAAACAATAGAAAGATTAAATAAGGAATTATCCAGAATGTGATGATGATGAATAATCGCCGCTCGTCGCCAACCAGGCGTTTAGGGAAGTGACGAATGATTTTCCAACAACCTGCAAGCCCGGAAGATTGAAACATTTTTGCTGCCAGAACGATCCCGACAATTCCTGTGATTATTGCTGTCCCCAGCGCCAACCCGGTTGATTTCGCCAAAAAGAGCTTGAAGCTATGCCCGACGATTAAGCGCAAATTGGAGTTTGGGGTCATCCAAATTCCCGGTATGGGATTATTTTCGGGAGTAATCATACTCGGATTTGTCGTAACCCATTCGATTAACTCGCCAGGTGAGGTAATTCCGTGCATGGTTATGGCAACCAGATAATATACCGATATGGTTAATCCAACTGAGAGTGTGGAGAAGGTAAGGGAGAATTTTAATTTTTTCTCAATATGTGGATGGGTGAAAATAATTGCCAGTCCGGCGAAAAAAAACAACGACGATAATTCATGGATTAGCATCGCCAGTGCGAAAAGTATTCCGCTCAATACCGAATTTGGCAATTCACCGAGCAAATTTTTTAGACATAAAATCAGCAAGACTACCGATAAAATATAAGCATCAGCATCCGTAGATAGTTTCCACCAGGTTGCTGTAGTTCCGAAAAAAGTGGCGGTCACTGCTGCAATATAATTATTGGTCAGTGGCTTGATAATTGAATAAAGGGTGGCTACTCCACAGGCTGCAATGATCATATTGATAAATTGCAGCAGATATAAAACTTTGATTTTTATCCCGATTGCGAAAACCAGATAGTAAACCAGGTATCCCAAGGCATTGTATAAAAGATGATTTTGATGGAACAACAAATCGAAATTGGTGTGCTGGTTTGCAACCTTTTCGATTTGCAAAGCGAAGGTGATGCCATCCCAGAAGTAGTTTGCTGTGGGCGTCAGCATATAGAGCAGGAGGAATAGACAAAAATAGAACCCCGATTTTGAAAAAGCCTTTGCAAGGCTCAAACGCGCAAAGGGATAAAGATATTGAGTTGAGGCACTGCGAACCGTTGGCACCATCTACCATTTCTCCAATTAAGTGAAGTTTCATTGGAGACCACCCCGCTGTGCCGTATAGCCGTTTTTTACTTAAAATTTTTTGTGACTTTTTCTCAGTTTAAAACGTCTATAAAAACGATAAGACGAAAGCACACCAGTTGTGTTTTAGTCTCCAAAAGGCTCAAAGCCACAAAGCTTTCCAAGGCGTCGGCTTTGAGCCTGTACTTTTTTATTCCATTTTTCAGGGATTTTTCAGCGCAATACTACAGATAAAATCTGATTTAGTGAAGAAAATTTTGAAATTTATTCAGAATCAACCCTGCCCATTTTCAATGGCAGTTACCTTGATAGGGCAACCGGGAAATCCATGCCCTTTGAAGAACTCACGGGATACTGTGTCTGGGTTTTATATTTTTTGGAGATTTCCGGCAATTGGTCTTCAACGTAAGCCAGTAAACCGCGAACCGTAATCGCCCGATTCGCCTGACCAATGGTTGCCTCTCCGTTTAATCCTCTGAGCAACAGGTAGGTGAACACCCCGTGACCGAGTTCCTCTACCTCGGCTGCAAGTTGGTCGGATGTGGAAGCCGCAATGATATGTATTCCAACCGACCGCGCTAACTGTGCGAGCGCCTTGCGATCTTCGTATCCACGAAAAGCAGTTACAGCAGTTCCTGATTTGCAAGAATCCAACAACAGCAAAACTTTCTGGGAACGTAATTTGACCAGCCAATCAGACAAGGTCGTAGATGAAAGACCTTGTTTGGTTAAAATTTCATCCCGTTCAGGCTGGGTTATCTCGTAAGGAATGAAATACCATTGGTTGCCGCGACTATCGCCATGACCAGCGAAATAAATGATGACCACATCCTGAGGCTCAGCGGCTTGAATTATGGATTGAAAAGCTTTGCCAATATTTTCTTTGGTGGCTTCCTCATCGAATAGGGTTGCGGTATTCACCTGGCGAAATAAGGTTTTGCTGTTGCGTTGAAAAAATTCGGCAATCCCCGAGGCATCAACTTTGGCATAATTCAAATTCAAAGCCGAATTTTTATAGTGATTGATGCCGACAACCAGCAGATGCAAAGCAATGGCTTTTTCGGGAGCATTCAGTTTGACATTGATTTGATAAGGTTTGCTTTCCGTATGATCTTTGCTCAAGGCAACCGCTTTAAAGAGGTTATCGCCTTCGGTGAGCAATACCTTAAAAGTTAATAGCGAGTTTTTTTGCGTGGCAATTTTAATACTGCGCTCAAGGGGATTTACCAGTTTTTCATTTTGAAATAGACGGATTTCCCCGATGCCGCCGCCGTTATCTTTGGCTTCGACCTGCACCTCAACTTCGGGAGTCGTAAACGTTTCATTAATTCGGGGCGATAGGATTTTTACTTCCGGCGGTGGCGCAAATCCTTTGGTGATCGAATCGACCGGTGATGTGGTTTTGGCTGCCTGCAAATTTTGCGAAATGATTTCGGGTTTATAGAAGCGGTCAAACAATTGATCGAAATCAAAAACCAGTGAACCGATGCGCCAGTTGATGTAAAGGGCGCTGTCTTGCGACCCGTCATAATAACCATCCGGGGTAAAAGCAATCCAGTTTTGGTCTTTGAATGCCAGAAAGGTTGAAATCAGTTTGCCGTATTCTGTCCACCATACTCTGGTTGTGGTGTCCCAACTTCCTGAAACCAGAATTCGCTGGTTGGCACTAAACGCGAGCGCGGCAACCGGTCCCGCGTGACCGTTTAAGGTGTGAATCAGTTTTCCGCTCGTCGCATCCCAGAGTTTAATGGCTTTTTCAAATCCCCCTGAAGCGATGACTTTTCCATCAGGACTCACCGCGACACTCAGCACGTCATAAGTGCTTTTGAACTCCCTGATGATTTCACCGGTTTCCGTATTCCAGATTTTCGTGGTCTTATCGGCACTGCCGGAAACCAACCGCTTGCCATCCGGGCTATACGCAATCGAATGAATTTGCGCTTCGTGCCCTTTCAATATACGAATGGTTTGTCCGGTTGCGATGTCCCAAATCCTGATGTCGGTATCGGCACTGCCAGAGGCAAGCGTTAAATTATCGGGTGCGATAGCGACAGTTGATGTGAGGCTATGATGACCGGTAAAGGTTTTGATAATTTTTCCGCTGGCGACATCGAGCAGTTTGATGGTTCGGTCTTCGCTTCCAATTGCAATCATCTTGCCATTCGGGCTGAAAACCAGGCAGCGGATTTCGGCTTCAAAGCCTTTGAAAGTGCGCAGCAATTTGTTTTTATCGGTGTCCCAAAGTTTAATGGTTTTATCCCAACTGCCGGATGCCAGAATTTTTCCATCGGGATGAAATGCCAGGGCGCTGACTTCGGATGAATGACCTTCCAATGTCCGAACTAATCGCCCGATATAAATATCCCAGAGCTTGATGGATTTAGAATTGCTGGAAGCGACGGTCTGGTTATCAGAACTGATGGCAACGGCGTTGACTTCATAAGAATGGCCTTCGAGGTTGCCGATTGACTTGCCGGTTGTGACATCGAATAAATAAATATTTTTATAACTTGCGACGGCTAATCGTTCATCATCGGATTTCAAGGCAATCGAATTGACCGGAAAGGGAATATTATCAAGCGTTCGCAGGGTTTTGCCGGTTCCGGCATTCCAGATTTTAACCGTCTTATCCTGACTCGCGGTGATGATGGCATTCCGGTCATTGGTAAACAGCGCAGCAGTGAGTCCGCTTGAATGCCCTTTGAGAATTTGCAGCAGGTTTCCTGATTGAACGTCCCAAACCCGCGCGGTCTTATCCATACTCGCCGAAACCAGCTTCATGGCGTCACTGCTGATCGCGATTGCCCGAATTTCGCCGGTGTGACCAGTGAAGGTTCGCTGCAAATGTCCTTCTTCGGCATCGAATAATTTTATTGCGCCATCATCACATCCCGCAAAAACGGTTTTACCATCGGGTGAAAAAGCGATTGAACGAACGCTTGAGGTATGAATTTCAATGGTGTGAATCAACTCTCCGGTTTTGGTGTCCCATAAATTAATCGTGCGGTCTTTGCTGCCGGATGCAAGGGTTTTCCCGTCCGCAGAAAAAGCCAAACTGTTTACGTCATCATCATGCCCTTGCAGGTTGCGGATAAGTTTTCCGCTGCTCAAATCCCAAATTTTAATCGTGCGGTCAAGCCCTGCGGATGCCAGGGTTTTGGAATCGGGACTGAACGCCAGGGAGGTCACGTTATCGTAATGACCTTCAAATTGGCGAATCAGCTTTTGATTCGTTGCATCCCACAAACGAACGGTTTTGTCGCTGCTTGCTGAAGCAATGAATTCCCCATCCGGGCTGAAGGCAACGAAACGCACCGTATCGGCGTGACCGTTTTGGATGACTAGCTCAGGTTTTTCCGGCATCAATCGTTGATTGCCTTGCGAAGATGCATTGGTTTTTGGAGGCGTCAGCGGTTTATTGCTATTCGGTTTGGGTTTCGGTTTAACTTTCGGTTGTGTTTGTTTTTTTTGCGGTGTGGATTTTCCGCGTTGCGCTGTAAAGGATTGAACACGGGTTAAGCTGACGAGACAAAACAAGAGACCCGTTAAACAAATCAGGGTTAAACGTCCAGCTTTCACAGCCGCCTCCTTGAACAAAGTTCCACGTTTATTAACGCACAAAGCATATAGAAAAACCCTCACACTTTGAAGCGACTAAAATAAACAAATGGCAGCAAGCGAAACTTATGAGCGGCAAGTCTTGACATCCGGGACGTTGAATAGATAATCGTAGCGCATGACACCGGACTATAAACCCTATACGAAAATTTCGCAGTCACCGACCAATCCGCAAACCGTAAAAACTCGCAAACGCTTTGATGTCGCGGAACTTTATGAAGGACCCTTGACCGCCATTGAAGTGACCAATCAAACCGCCATCCCTTTGGATGAAAAATTGCGACAAGCTTATTTCTGGATTGTCAATCACGCCATCATCAGTCCTTATTACGACATCGAATATAACGACGGTCCACCGCAAACCTTTACTTTCGGTGATAAAAAAAGCCGGGTCATCTTGCCCTCTGACCAAAGCTATTCGAGTTTTGTGTTGATGCCGTTGTTGAATCTGGTGTTGCAACGAAGGTGTCTTTTTGTCGGCGGGCCAGGGCGGGGAAAGACTGCCAGCGCCATTTTGATGGGAGTGCTTGCAGGCTATTCCATCAAAGACATCAAACGCGCCATTCAACATGGGCAACCACAAATGACCATCGCGGATTTGCTGGGCAATCCCTTGCCTTCAACTTTGGTTAATGCTCAGACGATGGATGATGTAAAAATCGCCTGGCGTAAATGGCTCAGCATGCGTGTGAAAATCATTGATGAATACAATCGCATTCCAACCCGCACGCAATCGGCTCTGCTAACCGTGATGGGCGATAACTATGCGGAAATTTATGACCAGATTTATGAATGCCCGGAAGCCGCCTGGTATTTAACCGCTAATGATGATGCAGGCGGCGGAACCTATCAGGTCATCGAAGCATTGCGCGACCGCATTGATATTGTCGTAAAAGCACTCCATTTCAACACCCGGTTTCTTAAAGAATTGCTGACGAGAATCGAAGACAACATACGACCCGAAGAGATCGTTCCCAAAGAGATTATTTTCAATGTATCGGAACTCGATCAGGCATATCAACAGATTCTTGAAGTAAAATTCTCCGACACACTCAGGCGGCGAATGGAATTTTTTTCCAGCCATTTTGAATTTTGTGACGGCGCTGCCGATCAAGTGGAATACAAAACCAAAGACACGGTTAAACTCGCCGCCCTGGATTTCAATTTGATTCCGCAAGACACCGGCAAAGACCGCGTGAAAGATTTAGGCAGTCAAACCCGCAATGGTTTATCGGTTCGTTCGTTGATGACGGTGCTGGTCTTTGCCAAAGCGATGGCATGGTTTCGCGGTAAACCCGAAGTTGAATTTGAAGACCTGCGGCAAATGATTCCCTTTGTTCTGCACGATAAACTGGTGCAAGACCCTGACTCGCCGTATTTTGAAGCCGGCAACAACGCCATTTACCGAAGCGATAAAGTCGGTTGGATTCGCACGCTTTTCGATTTATCGTGCGCCGAATATGACCGCTTGAATCTGGATCGCGATGACCCGATTGCGCAACTCGCAGCCGAATTTGAAGCCGGGCTTGAGGGCGTCAGTGAACAGGCGGTGCGCGCGCGCCTGGTGAAAATTGAACGGTTGCTTACCGAATGGAGCAAAGGGCGAAAACTCTACGGGCATCTGTTTGACGATATTCTGAAGTTGAAATATTTGCATCAACGCTACACCAATTATTTGAAATGGTTGACATGGAAGGGATGAGCGCGGCATTTGTCGCCACCTTAAAAAATAACCGCGAAAAGTTGAATACCAAATTCGCTTATGCGCGTCACGCCTATCCGAAACTCGACGGCGATGTTGTACTGGCTCATTTGCGAACCCTGGTTGAACCGATTGCCGCAGCAGTTGAACGTTCGGACAGGGAAAAGACTGAAGAGATTGTCCTGACGGTTTATGACTTTCTTCTCGAATTATTAGGCAAAGGCTTGCTTGGAACCGAAACCCGTTATCCGGCGCTTTTTAAAGCCTGGTCACACCTGTTCATTCAACTGCCGCATTTGCTGATTCAAAATCCTTCGTTATTTGTCGCCTCGGTATCGAATGCAATTTACAACCTGTCAACCAATCTGGGAACCCGCCCGACCTATTGGATTGATGAAATGATTCGCATTGGCGCGAAATGCAAAGAGGTCGCTCAATTTTTAGCAGCCGGAGAGATTGTAGCGTGGCGTTCGGGAATGGCGCATTTCAGAGAGAGCGCCCTGGATGCCTGTTTGACGCTCGATGATAAACTCGGGAAAAGCGCTTTGTGTATCCCGGAAGATAATCTGCTGCCGGTGGATTTGATTGTTTTTAAAATGAGAAATGACCCGTGGCTTGCGCCCTGGTCAGCAAGCACCGATAACCATCGACCGAAAGCCCTAAGAATCGCCTCGGTTGTCGGCGCGTTTCGCGGTTTTGGCGGATTGTTCACCTCGCCGCCGGAAGTCTTCACCTCAAGCGGTGACTTTTATGTATTCGACAATCAGAATTGCTGGCTGATGACCGCCGATTTGTTCGGCGCAACTTTGCATAAACGAGGAACCGATTTGCCTGACGAAGATAAAAAAGTGGTGATTGATTATGAGATTGATAAAAAAGGCAAAGTCACACGCTTCGGTCAGGAGGTAATCCTTCCCGAACTCGCTTCATCATCAAGCGTTGCCGCCAATAAAACGACGCTTGCGGTTACTGTCCCGCATTCATTCGGGATTTACCTGATTGCGTTAAAAGAGAGTTGATGATTTTTTGAAAAACGACCTCAACAATTTAAAAGTGCGATGGGAAGCGCGTTGGCAGGACGCGCTGGCATTGTGGAGTCGCTTTACAAAACTTCGCGAGCCGCGTTGGTGTTTTAATGTTTCCGATGAGAAGGTCGAAGGGTTATCCGGCAGTTTCGCAATGATTCGTCTGGATGACCATGCTGTGGTGGTCAGTCTGCCGCAAATTCTCGCCAATCAATTACAGAATTATCCGCTCGAAATCATGGGGCATGAAATCGGGCATCACGTTTTTTGCCCGGCGGATTTATCCGATCAGGGGCGTATGCTTGCGCGAATGCGCCGCGCTTTGCCATCCAAAGAACATCACGCGCCATTTGTCGCCAATCTTTATGCGGATTTGTTAATCAATGACCGATTGCAAAGAAGCGCCGGTCTGAAAATGCACGAGGTTTATAAAGCCTTAAAGACCGATTCAAAAGATGAGTTGTGGACGTTATACATGCGAATTTATGAAAACCTCTGGGGATTGCCGAAAGCAACAATCGCCACGGGTGAGATTACGCCTGAACTCGACCTTGATGCGCAACTCGGCGCGCGAGTGATTCGCGCCTATGCCAAGGATTGGTTGAAAGGCGCAGGGCGATTTGCCGCTTTGTGCCTGAATTATCTCCTGAAAAGTGATGCGCAGGAAACCCAGAAAATATTCAGAGGGTGGAGCGACATTCGGAATACCGGTTCCAGCCAAGCGCCTGATGGACTGGTAGAAATCGACGCCGATGAAATCGAAGGCGCAATTCATCCGATGTACGATGATGAGCTTTCAGGTATCAGCAGTGAAAGTAATAAAGATACCAAAGGTTCGGGAAACACCATCGCGCCGAACGCTCAAAATACCGGTTCAACGGGACAGTGTCGGGAACCTTTTGAATATGGCGAGATATTAAAGGGATTAGGGATTAAGTTGAGCGAGCAGGAAATTGCCATTAAATATTACCGCGAGCGTTCTATTCCTTACTTGATTAAATTTCCAACCAGAGAATTGCCGGAATCGAAAGAACCGTTAATCGAAGGGCTGGATATTTGGGATATTGGCAATTCTATAGATGATGTCGATTGGGTGGAAAGCGCGATGATCAGCCATAAAGTTATTCCCGGCGTAACCACGGTTCAACGATTGTATGGCACGACGAGCGGTTCGATGCCGGAGCGTGACCCGATTGATTTGGATTTATATGTCGATTGTTCGGGTTCGATGCCCAATCCGCAATACTCGACGTCATACCTGACTTTGGCTGGAGCGATTATTTCTTTATCGGCTTTGCGGGTTGGTTCGCGTGTGAAGGCGACCTTGTGGAGCGGGAAAAATGATTTTCAAACCACTAAAGACTTTATTCGCGATGAAACCGAAATATTAAAAATTCTGACCGGTTACATCGGCGGGGCGACGGCATTTCCGATTCACCTATTGCGTGAGACATTTCAAAACCGAAAACCCAAAGACCGCCCGGTTCATATTCTGGTGATTTCGGATGATGGTGTTGACACCATGTTTGATACCGATGAAAAAGGCAACAGCGGTTGGGAGGTATCGAAGATGGCTTTGGAAAATGGACGCGGTGGCGGAACTTTTGTGTTGAACCTCTGGAATGATTGGCAACAAACGCCAAAACTGGTGCAGGCACATCAACAGGGGTGGGACATCCACCGTGTGCAGAATTGGACACAATTGGTAGAATTCGCCCGTGCATTCAGTCGAGCGAAATATGGAACCTGATAGTCGCGAGTCTGGAGTCGGGTGTCCAGAGTCATAATAATAAAGCTGGAATAAGCCTGACGAAGGTAAAATGGTGAACCCGGTAAATAAGCTTGATTCATCTATATCATCCTGAAAGTTTCATCATTCTGTTAGTAGGACTCCAGACACCAGACTCCAGACTTCTTAAAGTATGAAAAACGAAGGACCACAACTGGAAGCCTTAACGCGCCGCTTGTCTGAGTGTCCGGCGGATTTTCTGGGTGAGCCGAAAACCGCGAATGGCAAAGGGCAAGTAGAGGTCAGCGCCATTGTTTTTGATTTAATTCGTGAACTCGGCGGCAAGCCTTTAACCAAACAGCAACTCGACAGCTTAAAAATTTCAAACCCCAAATCGAAAGAAGAGCGCAATCGCCTTCGCCTCGCGTTAATCGCCAGTTGGCTATTCTATGATGCCTGGTTTCGCTCAAGAGAAGGGTTTGCCGATAAGGCGCTGGAATTTTTATTGAATGGATTAGGTGAACTGGCAAATCTGGTTGACCCCACTCAATTTATTTCCGATGCCGACAGGCGCGAAGAACTCGCGAGACTTTCGCTTAAACAATTCGGGTTGCGACCACTGGGCGAAAGTGAAGCGCAGGCGCAAGACCGGCTGACAACGCTTGATAGCGTCGAACGCGCGCGGGTAATCAAAGCGGCGCGTGAAGCCGAAGAACGCGCGCGACAAATTCGTGAAGAGATGCGTCGCAAGGCAGAAGAAGAAGCCGCCGCATCCTGGGGCAGAGAATAAGAAAATCAAAAGGCAAAAGTGAAAAGGCAAAAGGTAAAAATGAGACCTCTAATGATTCTGGTATGCGTCTATTTGTTCTTCGCTATTGAAGCCTGTGCGACCAACAAATCGCCGGTGTCAACTCAGGCAGCGAATCGTCAATCAAATAATAATCAAAGCAGTGACACACAAGCGGACAAAACCGAGGCTGAGGAGACCATCGATTCCAAGCCATTGAAACTCGCGCCGCGCAAAATTGCTTTGGGTGGCGGGAAATTTTTATCGCTCAATGTCCCTCAAGGTTTTGAAATTACGATGGCTGCCGATGGGTTGAAACGTCCGCGATTTTTTGCCAAAAGCCCTGATAATCGCATCTTTTTAACCACCATGTGGACACGCGCCGACAATTCCAAAGGCGCGGTTTATATTCTCGAAGGATTCGACGAAAAGACCGGGCGATTCAGCAGACTGACTCCCTACCTTGAAAATTTACGCAATCCCAACAGCATTGCCTTTTATACCGATACCTCCGGCAAATCCTGGTTTTATATTGCACTGACCGACAAATTGATTCGCTATCGCTATATCGAGGGAGCCGATGCGCCATCGAGTGAATCGCAGGTGCTGGCAACTTTTCCCGATTATGGATTGAATTATAAATATGGTGGCTGGCATCTGACGCGCACGCTTGCCTTTGATGATAAAGGTAAATTGTTTGTTGCGGTCGGCAGCAGTTGCAATGCCTGCGAAGAGAGCGAAGAGATTCGCGCGTCGATTCTTGAGATGGATGCCGACGGGAAGAATCAACATATTATCGTTCGCGGACTCAGAAATGCCGTGGGCTTGAAATTTAGTAAAGGGCAGCTTTTTGCAACCAATATGGGACAGGATAAACTTGGTGATGATCGCCCCGAAGATAATTTTTATCTCATTGAACCGAATAAAAATTATGGCTGGCCCTATTGTTATGAGTATAAGGGAACTCGCATTTCAGACCCGGTGTTTGCGAAATCCGCAAAGCGGGTTGATTGCCGCGAGGTGCCGTTAGCCTTTGTTGGCTTTCCGGCGCATAGTTCGCCGCTCGGACTCGAATATTTTCCGTCATCCAAAAGCACCGATGGTCGATTGAAAGATTCATTCCTGGTGGCGCTTCACGGCTCATCCAAACGTCTGTTAAATCGCGGCTATCGTTTGGCGCGGGTGCGAAAAGGTTCGCCGCCGCAGGATTTCCTTACCGGCTTCTTACAGGGCACAAAGGTTCTGGGAAGACCGGCTGATGTCTTTCGCCTGAGCGATAACGCCTTTTTATTTTCGGATGATTTTAACGGGCGGGTGTTTTATGTTTATCAAAAAGTAAAAGAAAAGCCTGCGGGGCAGAAATAATTTAAAAAACCCTTGCAATAAAAATCAGACTTTTTTATTAATCAACGGTCTTAGTATCCGTACAATTTGAAGTCAAACTATTTTTTGGAGATGGAGACAATCAGAATGAAAAAAATATTCATGTTTGTGGTGATTACAATTTTATCAATGAGTTTGATGGGTTTTGCCGAAGGTACAAAAACCGGTAAGGGCAAAGCGAAGGGTAAGGGAACGGCGACCGGCACCGGCGTCACCGCAGGAACCGGAACGGCATCGGGAACCGGTGTGGTGGTTTACAAAAATAAATCCGGGGTTCACGCCAAACGCGGAACCGGAACTGTATCGGGCAAGGGCGTCGCCATTGGCAAAGGGACGGTTTCAGGCAAAGGTAAGGCTGCTGGAAAAGGCACCGTAAGCGGAGAAGGAAAGGTGAAGAACTGAGCTTTATTTCCCAATAAATGGTAGTGAATTAAAAAGCGGAAAATGAGATTGGCATTATCGAGTATCCTCAACCGAAAGGTTGAGAGGTTTTCTGCCATCCACTTCCGCTTTTAAATATTTATTGACTTAAACCGAAATTAATTTTTGGCTATGGTTATTTAAATAATGGGAGACCGATTGGAATTCAATGACCACCTTTTTGAAACGCGCTTCGGCAGTTTTTAAATTATTATTTTTGCAATCGTCTTCAAGCAGTTGACAGTGTTTTGACATGACTTTCGCTCCGATATAGGCGCTGCTACCTTTTAAACTATGAGCAATTTTTGAGAGCGAAATTAAATCCCCTGCTGCCAGAGCGTCTCGTCCACTGGTGATTCGTTGGGGCGTATCTTCAAGGAAAAGCTGGATAATCTCTTCAAATAATTCCTGGCTTTCCTCTCCACCAAGATTCCACAACTCTTTTAAGCTTTCCTGATCAATCGGGCAGCGAATGCTATTTTCAATAGTCGATATTTCGATGACTTCAAAATGATTGACGGAGCTATCTTCGATTTCGGGTGCGGATTCATTTGCTTCATATCGGGATGGTGGATTGAGCGCGTTTAACTGTTGGCTATTTTGAATAACCGTTCCGATTTCCTTAATTGTCGAGACCAGCGCATCCATCGTTATCGGTTTACTGATGTAATAATCCATTCCGGCAGCCAGACATTTCTCCTTATCCCCACGCATGGCATTGGCGGTTACGGCAACCACCTTTGGACGGTTGGCAACCGGTACGAATTTGATAATTTGTTTGGATGCCTCCAGCCCATCCATTTCCGGCATTTGAACATCCATTAACACCAAATCATATTTTTGCCGCAATACGGCATCGACAGCTTCCAACCCGTTGCTCACGATGTCAGGTCGGTAACCTAATTTACCGAGCATTTGGGTAACCACTTTTTGATTGATCTGATTATCCTCTGCCAGCAGAATTCTCAAAGGAAATTGATTTACCATTTGAGTTTCCGGTTGCGGGAGCGGCTTGGGTTGATTGGCGATTTTTCTGCCAATCGCTTCACAAATTTCTTGATAAAGAATCGAAGGTTTGACCGGTTTTGACAAAGTGGCAGCCAATTCCAGATGCCCCGGATGTAAATCTTTGGTCGTCCGCCGACCGATGGATGAGAGCATGATTAAAGGCAATTTTTCTTTTGGTTTTAGAGTGCGAATTTGCATGGCTAAATCCAGCCCATTCATTTGCGGCATCGACATATCAAGTATAACGACATCAAAATCAATGCCACTTTGAATCGCGTGCATTGCCTGTTCCGGCGATTCAACCGCAACCGGTTTCATTCCCCAAGAGTTGGTTTGCTGAGAAAGGATTTTTAAATTGGTGAGATTGTCATCGATAATCAATATTTTTTTACCAACTAATTCCGTCAGGGTTTCAGCCGCCGGTTGGTTCATCAGGATTTCGCTCGCTTCGACAAGAAGTGAAAAATAAAATATCGAACCCTTTCCGGGTGTACTTTCAACCCAGATATTACCGCTCATCATTTCACTCAGTTGTTTGCTGATTGCCAGTCCCAATCCGGTTCCGCCGTAATTGCGGGTTGTCGAAGAATCGACCTGTGAGAAAGATTGAAAGAGACGATGCATCCGGTCTTTCGGAATACCAATTCCTGAATCTTTGACCGTAAAAATCAATTCATAAACTTTGGATTGTTCATTTAATGGATCGAAATTCTGAAATTGCGGGCGTGACTTGTGATGGGCTTTCAGGTGAACCAGAACTTCGCCTTCATCGGTAAATTTCAATGCATTGCCAATTAAATTGACGAGAATTTGGCGAACCCGGGTAATATCGCCAATGATGGTTTGGGGGACATTTTTATCAATCAGATAGTGCAATTCCAGGTCTTTCTCGCTCGCCTGGGCACGGAAAATATCAATCGCTTCCTCAACGCAGGTGTAGAGATCGAAGGGCTGTTTTTCCAATTCCAGATTGCCGGATTCCACTTTTGAGAAATCCAGTATGGTGTTGATGATATTTAAAAGGTTTTCACTGCTATTGCGAATGGTTTCGACATAATCTTTTTGCTCGGAAGTTAAATCGGTATCAAATAACAGACTGGTCATGCCGATTACGGCATTCATCGGGGTGCGAATTTCATGACTCATATTGGCGAGAAATCGCCCTTTGATGCGGTTGGCTTCAATGGCATGGTCGCGGGCTTCAGCCAGTTCATTGGTTCGTTTTAAAACCAACTCTTCGAGGTTTTCAGCCCATTGTTTAAGCTCATGATTAGCCTTATACAGTTGAAATGACTTATTTTCGAGAACCGATTCGGCCTCTTTTCTCGCCAGTCGCTCTCGTTCCAGGCGTCTTTTCAGTAACTCTAATTCCTCGTTAATGGTCATAAGTTACCTGCGTTTGATTAAAATGAATTTAACCTTGACGCCGATGCCGCCGGATAAATCCTTTTTAATTACTTGAATATCTTCGTGGAAATATTGAATGCAGGCATTGATTAACCCTTCGGCTAAATCCGCCATCGCACGAATCGATTTATAAACTATCTCCAACCGGTTATCTTTTAATTCACATTCCAATTGGGGAAGTTCGACATCGGGATAAACTTTGCGAACCTCCGCGTGGATGTGATGGTCAACCTGACGGAGAAATTCAAATGTTGAATGCGCGCCGTTCAGATATTGTGAATAATTGCGGACGAAAGTATGAAAAAGGCGTTCACCGAATCGTCGCAGTAAATCGGCAACCGCGACTCCGCTTGCTTTACTTAATTCATTTACCAGTTGCAGCATTTCCTGGTAGTCATAAGTCCCAACCGCCGTGTAAGCGCCGCCGGATTTCAATTCGCTTGCAGTGATAATTTTATCGGCGATCAACGGCGAATATTGACTTTCGACCATTTCAATGAATTCAGTGAACACGATGCCTTTCATCATTTACTCCTTCGGGCTTTTTCGGCACTGCGTCCCTGTCCGAGCCGCGCTTCCAGATGGCTTAATTCTATTGCCCTTCTTTTCAATCTCAAATCTTCAAGCATGTCCTGGCGTTACTCCTGCAATCGGGCTTTTTTGTTTGATTGAGAGTGGTTGAGTTTGGTGATTCGCAGCAGGTAGCGCAAAAGTAATTTCAGGTCATACGAAAAACCACTCATGACCGAGTAATAGGTTTCCGCTGAATAAATTTCATCGGTTGTGGCATTTTCACCATAGAGGACAAAGGTCTCTGTAATGATTCCGGCTTTGGAATTCAGGTAAAGCGACTGCCAATCGTGTGGTAAGAGTTCGACTCGATATTTGGGAAGCGGGCGAACCCCGACGAAATGCAATTCGCCTTTGGCGATATTAATTAGACCCGGAAGCAGCCTTAAAAAAATATCACTGATTCCGCGATTTTTCTGATAGCCATTGGAATATGGTAAAAAGCTATAAACCTGGATTTTGCTCCAGGCTTTTGCATCCGAAGCGGCAGGCAATTTGATGGCTTCGTATTGATAAAACGCTTGCCCCTTGGTGATTTTTAAGACCAGCGCAATAAGTAATATTAAGGGCGAGGTTAAAATCAAAAGCAAAGTTGCCGTTAATCTTGAGAAGAAAAAGGTCAGTGATTCTCTGATGTGGTTTTTATGAAGATTTCCGAGAATGAAATCATCCGCAACCGAAACCGCAATGCCAAAGCGTGTATTAATCAAACGGTTTTTATCGACAATTGCTTCGTTTAATTCCAGAGCTTCTCCAATATAACTGCCGGAAAAAATCAGGGAATTGGCAACCGTACTTTTGGAATCCAGAACGCAATCATTGGCGATGACCGCATTAGGTCCGATATGAGCGCCCATCCCGATGCGACAATTATCACCAATAAATACCGGCGCAAATAATTTTGCCGTGGGATGTAATGAAACATTTCGTGAAAGCCAAACCGCGTCGCTGGCTTCTTTGCCATTGAGCATTAAATCCGGAAATTGCTTTTTCATCACGGCTTCCTGAGATGCCAGGATGTCTTCATAAGATTGCAGGCTCAACATAACCGGCGACACTTCCGTTGAACATTTTTCTGCAAAGGCAAGATGAGCTTTTAAAACCTCCTCGTCGGCATTTTTGGGAAGACTTAAAATATTGAGGTTGCTGAGTAATGCCCACCCGCTCCATTGGCGATTGCATTCGTTATAAAACATGGTCGGCTCGGTTAAGGATTCGATTTTAATTTGCGGCAAACGATCAGCATGAGCCAGTACGAATCTTTCGTCACAGTTTAATAATAAACAGACTTCTTTCAGCTTTCTGTAAGGCGTTTCTTCATCCCGACACAGATGAAAATTGACCTTGATTCCCCAGCGCGTTCCATCCCCGATAAATTTTTCAATTTTCTCAGGCAAATAACTGACGATAAATTCCATCGCGGTGATTCCATTATCAACCAGATATTCAATCACGTGTTGAATAAAAGGTCGGTTGACCAGGGGAATTAAAGGAGTGGGATAATGTTCATTCAGGGCTGCGAGATCATAATTTTTTCCTGTCGCAATGATTATGGCTTTCATATGGATTTTCCTTTGGTTAAAAATTTTTCTTTAAGGACGCGGAATAAGAAAACAAAGTTTCCAACAAAATAACGCCGCCACATTCTTTTCGGCTCCTGGTAAAACCGATAGAACCATTCCAATCCCATTTCGCGCATCCACTGCGGCGCGCGCGGGATTCGACCGGAGTAAAAATCAAACAGCCCGCCAACGCCCATTGCGATTTTTACACCGGTTTTAGCGAGATTTTGATGAATCCATTTGTCTTGTTTGGGCGCGCCCAATGCCACCAACAAAATATCGGCTCCGGAATCGGCGATTGCCTGGACGACGGCTTCATTCTCATCTGCTGAAAAAAAACCATCGCGACAACCGCTGATCATCGTCTGAGGATAATTTGAATGAATCCACTCTTTGACCAGATTGGCGATACCGGGTTTTGCGCCAAGCAGGTAGATTTTTTTATCGGTGCTTTCTAATGCCGCACATAATCTTGGGAAGAGGTCTGTACCGTTGACGTTTTGTTTAATTTCCTGATGTAAAATTTTTCCGGCAAGTTTCATCCCGATTCCATCGG
The DNA here is from genome assembly GCA_040754075.1 of Acidobacteriota bacterium. Lineage (NCBI taxonomy): Bacteria > Pseudomonadati > Acidobacteriota > Acidobacteriota bacterium. The sequence continues at coordinate 144,912 of JBFMDH010000013.1, read as the reverse complement.
CAAGCGTCAATTCTGCCTGATTGAGAATTCCCAAATACTCCCTATCGTCATAGGCGAGATTGGCGCAATCGGCATTGATAAAACAGATTTGATTGCTGGTGTGTCCACGAAGTTTTTCAAGGATGGTATCAACCGTCTCTTGCATTGTGAGATTAACAATTTTCGCCCCCAGGATTTTTAATTGGTCGGGAGCGGTAACCACGCCTTTGCCATAAAGGATTGCCGGAATAGCCCGCAAAGCAATCGCCAAATCACCCATCAAACTCTGGTTGTCGATGTATTCACTGTCTGAGAGCGCTTCGTTGCCATAATCGATATTGGCGCGATTGCGAATCCACCAGAGACAAATTAAGCCGGGTCGAACATTGTAACGACGTCTGACAAGCTTATCGCGCGGACTTAATTCTCCGGGAAGCGCGGCGCGTGGTCCGACAAATGACATATCCCCCTGCCAAATATTGAATAATACCGGGAGTTTTGAAATGCCGGTTTTCCTGATTAACCGTCCGATTAAATGACCAGGCACTCGAAAGGCGAATTCATCAAATGGGGCACACCATCGTCCGAGTTTTCGCGTTTTCAATAAAACATGTCCGGTTGGTTTTAGCAGTAACACGGAGATTATCAACAAAGGTGAAAGGAGGATGGTGAGTAGCAAAGCGATATTGAAATCGACCACACGTTTCGAGGTTGAAAGCAATTGGATAATAAAAAACCAGGTGAAACCCCGCATCAATCTTTTCACTCTTAATCGCAAAATTCCGATGCGGGAAAATTGCAGATAAAGTTCCCGTTTATACGCTTCGTTAATCACCGGTTTAGGAGGTCGATTGATTGCCATATCAATAAGCGCCTTTACCTAGAATCACTGCCGGAATGGTTTTCAAAAGTAATAAAATATCGAACCACACACTGTGACTTTCGATATATTGGACATCGAGTTTGACCTGTTCGTGAAAGGGAATGTCACCCCGCCCGCTTACCTGCCAGATGCAGGTAAGCCCCGGAACCACATCCAGACGTCTGCGGTCTGCCAGCGTATATAGCGCCACTTCGCGCGGAACCGGAGGGCGTGGGCCCACAAGCGACATATCGCCTTTTAACACGCACCAGAGTTGCGGCAATTCATCAATGCTGAATTTGCGAATAATTCGCCCAATCCAGGTGATACGCGGGTCTTTTTTCATTTTGAAGGTGATGCCATCCCCATGATCATTTTGCTCCAATAACCGGTCTTTCAAAGCTTCGGCATTGATAACCATGGAACGAAATTTGGGAAAGGAAAATTCTTTTCCCCATAACCCCACACGAGTTTGCCAGAAAAGTATCTGCCCTCTATCGGTCAGTTTTATTGAAAGCGCCACAAATAAAAAAACCGGCGATAACAGCAATAAGCCGCTGGCAGCAGCGATAATATCAATGGCTCGTTTCAGGATTTTGGCGCTGGCGATTACCGTAACCCACACATATTTTTTCTTGAGAAATCGCCAGTTTTTCGTTAACCCGATTCCTGCATGTCGCTGATAAACTTCATCGATGAGCGAAGTTTTGTAATAAGCGTCTTCCAACATAGAGCAATATCCATTGATTCGATAAACCGATAACCCAGGAGTGAGGGGCAATGAATTTGAGCTGAGGATTTACAAGTAGGAGGGGTTTAGGTAAAGACTTAAAATCGATTCCCAGGAAAATGATTTATTTTCAGGCACAAAATAACCCGTCATTTAGCTCAAATCAATGGTTATTTGAGCTAAATGAAATTCAGGTTAATTCGCTAATCTATTTAGCGGTTCAACAAATGATGGATTCGGGGTTCGAGCGCCTTGCGAATTTCTTCGTCGGAAAGCGCATATTCCATCAAGGTTTTTAAATAATTAATCGGGTCGCCGATGGTTAGCCATTCGCCATCTTTAACCGATTCGGCAACCACTTTTCCGCCGCGTTTAATGTATTCGCGGACACTATCGGTTAGCCATAATTCATTCGATTTGCCTAAAGGAATTTCCGATAAGATTTGAATGATTGCCGGAGACAGCACAAATCTTCCGAACATCGCCAGATTCGATGCGGCTTCTTCACGCGCCGGTTTTTCAATCACATCGAATAATTCGTTTTCAGTGGATCCCTCTTTAATTTGAGCAATCCCATAACGCACCACGTCTTCCCAGGCGACCTTTTGTGTGCCAACAACCACTGCGTCTGTTTGTTGGTGTTTTTCGATGAGTTGTCTGGCAAACGAAGTTTTGGCTTTAATGATGTCGTCGCCATAAGCGTAAACAAATCCTTCGCCTTCGGGGATATGGGGACGCGCAACCAACAACGGTGTGCCATTGCCATAAGGTCCCTTTTGGGGTTCAAAGACAATTTCAATCCCCTCGAGTTTGTTTACAAACTCATCCAGTGCCGGGTATTTGCCGTGCGGTGGCGCAGCCGCTAAATCATATTGCCTGTGCAAAGGGTCGGGATTGGCTCCGGTAACGATGACCACTTTATTTAAGCCCGCATCAATGAACTCTTCAACAATGAGTTGCAATGCCGGTTTGTTGATGATGGGAAGCAACTCTTTGGGATAGCCTAAAGTCACCGGCAACATACGGGTTCCCGAGCCAGCCGCTGCAATGATTCCAGTTTTAACGTTCATTCGTATTTACTCCAAATATTGTTTAAGGGGGAATAGAAAAATTATCACTAATTTGGGGTTCAGATAAAACCCCAGGGGGCTGAAAAAAAACTCACGACAAATAACGAGGTCTATGCTAACTTGGGGGCGGTAATTTTAGAAGACAAAAGAAATTCCCTTGTTTGAACAAAAAATTAAGAAAAAGCCAGTAAAAAAAGCTTTTTCTCATTGCTGAAAGTATAAGCGGGAAATCGCTTCAAACTTTCCAATTGCTAAGCGCATTAACCAACCTTCCTCCCCGACAAGTTTAACTTGTTCCTTTACGAACTTCCTAAAGCCGAGTGGAACATGTTTAACAACAGTTCGGATCACAGTCACAAAACCAAAATATTAGTTGTCGATGATGAACGTCATATCGCCAGATTTCTGGAATTTATTCTGAAAAAAGAAGGGTACGACGTAGCGGTTGCCTATAGCGGCGAACAGGCGATTGAAGTCATCAATCGTTTCCAACCTGATGGCTTACTTCTCGATTTTGTCTTACCGGGGATGTCCGGTTTGGATGTCATCAATCATATACGCGCGAACCAGGCGTTCGACAACCTCACGATAATCGTTCTAACCGCCCGGTCATTTGAAGATAATCAGGGAGATTTCCTGGAAGCCGGAGCGAATGCCTCGTGCGCCAAACCCATCGCGCCATCATCGCTGGTAAAAATATTACTCGAATTTGGCTTGCCCCCGCATAAAAAGCCGATTGTATTAACCAACCCGGAGACGAATTTTGAGTACAAACGCCCTTAATACGCTGCCAGATTACGCCCTTGCGCCGCAAACCATATCTATAAGGGATAGATTTTTGGAAGAGTTCGGTGGCATTGCCGAACCGCTGGCGTATGCGCTTGGGATTAGCATCGGTTTTGAATCCAACTCGGATTGGCAATGGTTGATTAAAAATAAAAACTGTTCATGTCTGGGTTTTAAAGACGACTCCATAAACTCCTTTGCCTGTTCAACCCTGCGAAAACAGGAGCGGCTGGAGATCAGCTTTGAATATTCGCCAATCGGTAACCTGCTTTTATGTTTTGAAGAAACCCAAAGCCATTTGCGAGAGGTCTTTTCACGGCTGATTGAAAAAGCCATTGAAAAAGTCGCGATGCAAAATCAGGAAGAATCACTTCTGGAAGAACTCAGTATCAGTTGGGAAAGTCTGGAAACCATATATGAAATCAGCACCGATTTGCGGGTTTTGAAAAATCCGCGAATGGTATTGCGGCGCATCATGGATAAAGCGGTTTCGATTCATGAGAATTTGAAAGCGATTTTTTGGATTAATTCTGAAAAAGGCTTGGAACCGGTTGCCCGGAAACATATCACTCATATTGATAAACGGTTTGATGGCTACGGTCTCATCCACAAAGCCGTCGAAGAAGGGAAGACGTTCATCATCAATTCGATATCGCGTATCGATGAATTTCGCGAATCCGACCCTGAATTGGCACTGGCAACCGGAGTTCTGGTGGTGCCGATTGCGACTCGTCACGCGGTTTTAGGCGCTATTGAGATTTGGAGTGAAGACCGGAGCGCACCGGTTTTCGATTCGCGGGCAAAAAAATTAATTGAGGCGCTCACGCATCAGGGAGCCATCGTTCTTGAAAATGAACGATTGATGCAGGAATCAATTGAAAATGCCAAATTGGTTCAAGAGATAGAAATCGGTTCCAAAATCCAACAAACCCTATTGCTTGGAAAAATCCCTGAAAATATAGCCGGTTTGAAAATCTCGGCTATGAGTATTCCATCACAACGCATTGACGGGGATTTTTATGATTTTATCAAACATGAAGAAAATTGCCTGGATGTCATTGTTGGAGACGTGATGGGCAAAGGGATACCGGCTGCCCTTCTCGGAGCCGGAACCAAAAATCAAATCATGCGGGCTGCCGGTCAATTAGCCAATTTGCAACACCCCTCGGGACTTCCGGCACCCGAAGAAATCCTGCGTCGGGTACACGCCCAATTAACTCAACAACTGATGGAATTCGATAGCTTCGTTACGATTTGTTATGCGAGGTTTGATACGCAAAAGCAAAAGCTTTGCTTTGTCGATTGTGGGCATACCAAGACCATTCATTATCAAAAAAATGAAAAGCAGTATTTCATGTTGGAAGGCGAAAATTTGCCGCTGGGAATCTATCCCAATGAAACCTACAAACAGGTAGAAAGAGAATTTCGGTTCGGGGACGTTTTCATTTTTTATTCCGACGGGGTAACCGAAGCAAAAAGTCCGAATGGGGAGATGTTTGGCGAGGCTCGCCTGGCCGATTGCATTATGAAATTTCAGGAATTATCGGAAACCGATCTGGTTCAGGCGATTCGCAAAACGGTTATTGAATTTACCCAATCAGAAAAATTTGCCGATGATTTTACCTGTGTAGCCGTGAAAATCGAACCCGCGTCAACAGCAGAGGTCAAACATTTTCAGGAGTCAAAACCACAGCCGGAGAGTCACAGTGACCGAATGGAAATTGAACTCAAATCCAATCTGCAAAGCCTGAAAGCGGCAAGAAAATTTGTTGAAGAAGTAAGTGATAGGTTGCTTTCTTTAAAACCCGAAAGCGAAATCGTGGCACAGTTAAAACTGGCAATCAATGAAGCGATTACCAATATCATTTTGCATGCCTACGATAGTGACCCCAATCAGTTGATTCATCTTGAGGCTGAATATTTATCAGGAACCTTGGGATTTCAAATCCACCATCTAGGACGCCATTTTAATCCGAATAAGGTGGTTCCCCCATCGTTTGATGGCTCGCGTGATGGAGGTTTTGGTTTGTTCATCATCGATTCGATTATGGACTCGGTTGAGTATTTCTGCGATGAGAGCGGAAAAAATTTCATTGTGATGAAGAAAAAAATTAGGAGGAATTGTTAATGGAACCGATTTTAGAAAGAGTAGGAAGTGTAACAGTGGTGTTTTTGCCAACAGATACGCTGGATGCCAGCAATGTTAAAGAATTCAAACGCGACGTTGGTTCGGTAATTAATGAGCGCAAAAAAGTGGTTTTCGATTTAGAGCGGGTGAACTTTGTTGACAGTTCCGGACTTGGCGCGATTTTGTCCTGTTTGCGGCAATTGAATGCTCAGGGCGGTGATTTAAAACTTTGTTCACTGGGTAAACCCGTGCGCGCGCTTTTTGAACTCGTCAGGATGCATCGCATTTTTGACATCTATAACTGTAAAGATGAAGCGATTCGGGCATTTGAAAATTAATTGTCGAAGGTCTAAGCAATAGCCAATGAAATCCATCAGTATCTTTACCTTCATTGATGCGTTCGGTTGGGAAATCTTACAGCAGCACCATTTTATGGATGATTTCCTGACTACCAAAGCGCCGCTGGGAACCGTGCTTGGCTATAGCTCTACCTGCATCCCGACGATATTGACGGGCAAAATGCCATATGAACATCGACACCTGTCCTTTTTCAAATATGACCCGGAAAATTCGCCGTTTTCGTTGTGTCGTTGCTTGAGCATTTTGCCCGATTCGATTACTCGGCGCGGGCGGGTTCGCCGAATGATGAGTAAAGTTATTCAGAAATTTTACGGCTATACCGGCTATTTCCAAATTTACAACCTGCCGTTTGACTATTTGCCCCTGTTCGATTATTCGGAAAAACGAGACCTCTACCAGACAGGTGGAATTAACGACGGCTCCCCAACCATTTTTGACAAACTTCGCGAGCGCAACATTCCGTTCTATCTGTCGGATTGGCGAGCCAAAGAAGCGGATAATTTATTGGCGCTGGAAAGGGCGATTGACAACGGTGGTGTCACCTTTGCGTATGTTTATTTAGCAGCGATGGATGCCATTCTTCATGCTCACGGTACGGAAGCCCCAATCGTCGAAGAAAAGATTCAATGGTATGACCGTAACCTGCGAAGAATCGTCAAACTGGCTGAGCAAAAATATTCCCAAGTCAACCTCTATATTTTTTCAGACCACGGCATGACCAATACCACCGATGAGTGCAATTTGATGGCGCGCATCGATAAACTCGGTTTGAAGTTTGGTGAAGATTACGCCGCAATGTACGACTCGACGATGGCGCGCTTCTGGTTCCTGAATGATACGGCTCGCACAAAAATTATTCAGGCGCTTCAAGAAGAACCGCGAGGTCGAATACTCCGGGAAAATGATTTGAATGAATATGGCTGCAATTTTGCCAATCATGAATATGGCGACCTGTTTTTTTTGACCAACCCCGGTGTGCTCATCAATCCCAGTTTTATGGGGGAAGCACGCCTTGCGGGTATGCATGGCTATGACGCTTTGGATAAGGATTCAATCGCCATGCTTGCAAGTAATGTATCCCCTGCTCGAATGCCTCAACGGCTCGACGGACTGTTCCAGTTGATGAAAATGTCCGTACCGGATTTGGATTAAAGTGATTTATGGAAACGTGGATAGTCATGCGTTCACATAACGATATGCCGTTGGTTGTGGAAACCCTCGCAAGGGTTAAACGCCAGAATCACGATTTCCAATTGCTGGTTTTGGACAATCAATCAAGCGATGGCACCACTCAGGAAGCAGAGAAATATGCTCATCAATTGCTCAATATCCCGCAAGGAACTTATGTGCCGGGACGTGTGTTGAATCAGGGAATGCGATTAACCGATGGTGAATTTGTAGTTTTTTTGAATTCGGATTGCACGCCGCAAAATGACCGTTGGCTCGAAGAATTACTAAAGGGGTTTCACAGTGACAAGGTTGCGGCAGTTTTTGGACGACAGATTCCGCGAACCGATTGCCAACCTTTATATGCCAAAGACACCGAAGATACGTTTGGCGATGGCGAGCGCCAAAAATATTGGCGTCATTGTTTTTCGATGGCATCTTCGGCTATCAGACGTTCGGTTTGGGAAAAGATGCCGTTTAACGAACAGCTTCACTATTCCGAGGATATCGAGTGGACGTGGCGTGCCAAACAAGCCGGATATGAAGTTGAATATGTGCCGCAATCCGTGGTTTCACATTCACATAATTATTCATTAAAACAATTTTACAAACGGCAATTCGGCGAAGGACGCGCTGATGCGGCAATTTTCGCCTGGGAAAATTGGCAGAAATCCTTCTTGCGATATTCTTTGCTGCCTTTCACCCGACAGGTATTAAGTGATTTGCAATATTGCCTATCCCGACGGGAGTTCAAATCCGCAGGGTTTTCGCCGTTTTTAAGAATGTCGCAATTGCTTGGTCGTCGCGCCGGGTTTGTCACCGGATTAAAGGAAAGCCGGCATTAAGCAACCCGTTGGCTAAGAGGCTAAAAACATGTCTCAAATTATTAAAACCATAAATTGTCTTGAGACGATAAACTCTGCTGAGTTGGTTTATGCCCGACAGGCTTCGCCCGCGTTCAATTTTCGATTAAATGAATCATTGAATCGCATCAGTGAAGCGGTTTATCTGGCGCTTGGGGAAAACCTGATAGCCCTGATTTTGGGTGGCGGATATGGTCGGGGGGAAGGCGGGGTTGTTTATAAGGATGGCATTGAACAGCCTTATAATGATTTGGATTTGGTGTTGGTTGTAAAAGAAAAAACGCGAATTGATTATAAAGCTCTTCATCGAATAAGCGAGAAATATGCCAAAAATCTGGGTATTCATGTCGATTTCAGTCGCCCGTTAGACCTCAAAGATATTCAGCATCTGCCAAATTGTTTAATGTGGCAGGATTTATTGAATGGTCACATCGTTATCCAAGGGGATAAAAATATTTTAAATGATTATGCGCCTGAGACGCTGAAAGATAAATTACCGGTTATTGAGGCAAGCCGTTTACTTCTCAACCGCGGGGCTGGATTACTTTGGGCAATGCGAATTGCGCGAAAGGTAGAAAGCGGTCAAGACTCCGATTTTATTCGTCGCAATTATTATAAGTGTGCGCTGGCATTGGGCGATGCCTTACTAATTACCTACCGTCAATATCAAACCGCTTATCGAGGTCGCAATCAACTGCTTGCCAACCTGGCAAAAGAAAATGCTGAAGTTGCAGCTATGAATTTAACCGGTTTATACAATAAGGCATTGATCTTCAAATTTTCGCCTGACGATATTTCCAATACCACCATTGATGAATTTCGTTTACAGGTATTGGCTGAAAACTGGGGTATCGTTTATTTACATATCGAATCCTATCGCACGCGACAGAAATTCAATTCACTCGATGAGTATGCCAATTGGATAGGGATTCGCGAGCCTCAACAAAACACCTTTAAATATGCCTTGCGAAATTTCATTCGTAATTTGCAAATAAAAAAATTATCGCTCAGCTATCCCCGCGAAGCATTGTTCCGAACATTGCCGATTTTACTGGGCGTTTGCCATTCGACGGTTAAGGATTGGGATACCGAGAGCGCGAAATTTATCGAGGTCTGGAGGCGGTTTAATTAATGGCGACAGCGATAAATCTCAAAGCGGAAATCTCGGTTGAAAGCGGTTTTGAAATTGCCACTTTAAGTCTGATTAAAGAGAACGCTTATTGCCGGATTTATCGCGCCACCATACAGGACACCCCTGTCATTATCAAAAAATATAAAACCGCCGATTCGTCTTTGATTGAAGCCGAAGCCAGAGCGCTTAATTTTTATCACCAATTTGCCTGCGGCAATTTGAATTTGATTGACTCAAAAACCTTAAAGCTCAACGCCAAAAGCAATTTGCTTATCATCGGTTTTGTCGAGGGCGAAACTTTGACAGCGTTAATTTGGCGCGCCGCGCGAGATACGAAAGAGCGAAAGCGCGCCAATCGCGCAATGCAACTTCTCGGTAAGTTATTAAAGGAATTTTACGAAAAAACCTTTGACGCTGATGCCTTATCCACCTCATTCGTTTTTGAGTATTTAACCTACACCTCGCAAAAACTGGAATCATTGCCGGTCATTGGGAAAACTATTTTCAATCATTTTACCCGGCAGGCAGACCGCCTCGCTCAACGGTTTCAAGACGCCAACGTCGGTGCATCGTTTGTTCATGGCGACCTGGTGTTTAGAAATATCCATGTCAGCCGGGCGCGTGTAGGTTTAATCGATTTTGCCAACACCAATTTTCAGAGCCACATTCTAAATGATATTTATAATCTCAAATTCGCATTGGCGAATATGTTCATTCCGCAAAAATTGAAAACGGAATTATGGCAAAGTTTTACAGCGGAATTAAGTGAACTGAAATTTCCGCTCATTGCCCGACAATTTTATTTTGAATATCACCGACGGCGTTGGTTGATGTTGAAACTTACAGCCCATTCACCTAAGGATTGGTTACAGGCTTTGAGAGGGATAGCAACCTTTGCCCGCACCGCTTACCGGGAGGGCGATAGCTTATGACGACGGCATCGATGCTTGGCATCCTGATGTGGTTCATCGGGGTTCCGCTGATTACCGGTTTACTGTTTTCGCAACCTCGCTGGCGAAGACCGATGTTATCCATCATGGCTTTTTTTACCTGCCTGATAACCAAGCCTTTTTATCAGGAAGTGTTTTTTGTCAATTATCGCGGCGTAGATAGAGGCTTTGGGGTTACGGTTCCCGACCTGTTTTTTCTCAGCTTTTTTGTGTTTACTATTCTGGGCGGAACCAAAAAGAAAATCATCTGGGTGCCTTATAACACCACCCTCTTTGTTGTCCTGTTGATCATTTCGGCAATCTCTTTGATTGGAACTCCAGTCGCTTATTTTGGTTTGTTTACTCTGCATAAATTTATTCGCGGTTACATTCTATTTTGGGTCATCGTCAATATCATTAAAGAACGCGAGGACGTCGAAGCCGTTATTTCGGGTGTCATTGCCGCTGTGGTTTTTCAAGGAATCAATGTCATCTGGGCGAAATATATAACCAAGGCAGTGGTGAACCGTTCGACGGGAAGTTTTCCACATCCCAACTCTCTGGCGATGTATATTGATTTAATCATCCCATCGGCACTGGCGCTTTACCTGTCGGGAACCTTGACCAAAAAGAAAAATTACCTCGCCATCCTGGCGATTTTATTAGGGGTTGTTTCAGTTATTTTTACCAAATCCCGCGCCGGACTCATTATTATGTTCGGCTCATTAAGTCTGGTTGTGGCGATTTCCGTTTTAATGAAACCGACAGCGCGGAAGTTCGGCGTTGTCGCATTGGGTGTAGTAGCGATGGCAATTATCGGAACAATGGCTGCGCCAAAAATTATTCAGCGATTTGAAAATGCTCCGAAAGAGTCCGAAGCGACACGCGAATATTTTAATACCGCGGCGGACGCGATGATGAAAGATAAGTTTTTTGGCGTCGGATTGAACGCTTATTCCTGGACTTTAGCCAACACCGATTATTACTGGTATGTGTACCCGGATAAGATTGATTTGCAAGACCCGGAAGCATTCCGGGAAAGCAAGCAGGGCGAAAGCCGACTGGGAACCTGCCACCATATTTATCGACTGTATGGCGCGGAAATCGGTCAGTTCGGAATGTTCGTATTTATCGCTTATCTTGCGGCATTTTATATTCGTAACCTCTTTCTATTTTTTAAATCTCAGGACGATTTTTACAAAGCCATTTTATTAGGTCTGCTGATCGGATTTGCAACCTTACATTTACAAGGCTTGCTTGAATGGATTTTTCGACAGACGCAGGTTTATTACCTGTTTTTATTGCTTTCCGGTCTGATGGTTGCCATCGGAAATATCATTGCCCCCAAAAAAATTCCTGCTTATCAAAGCGCAAATGCAAACTGACAGATGGCTATCTTGTGGTTTGCCTTTAAGGCAGGTTATGTCTGAAACAATTGAGCATCAGGTTCAGCCAGACGCGCTCAAAAAAGACCGTTCGCGAAATATTTTATTGAATACCTTAACCAGCTACGCCGATGACATCGTCGATGCCATCACCATGCTGATTTTAATTCCGTTTTTAATTAAAACCCTGGGTAAAGATAGCTTCGGATTATGGTCGTTAATCTGGGCATTCGTCTCTCTGTTTGAATTAGCCGATTTAGGTTTTGCCGCATCCATCGTCAAGTATGTTGCCGATGCCAAAGGGCGAGGCGATAGCGAGCGCCTGAAGAAAATCGTCGGCACGATGTTTTGGGTTTATGCTGGGATTGGTGCGCTTTTGCTTTCAGGCGTTTTGTTGAGTCTGCTGTTTTTTAACCGGTTATTTGATATTCCCGATGCTTATTCGGGGGCTGCGAAATTTGTGCTGATTGTGCTCGGCGCGCGCTCAGCTATGTTGATGCCGCTTGGCATGTTTCGCGGCGTCATCGCCGGTTACCAAAAAGCCAGTGTGGCAAATGTGTATAAAACCATCGCGGCAATTTTATATTTCATCGCTTCGTTAATCGTTTTATCCATCCTTCCAGACATTAAAGCGTTCGCCGTGGTGAATCTGGTTTTAGGTGTGTTACCGATGATTGTCATCGGCATTCATGTGAAAAAGACCATTCCTGACATTCAACTTTCACCGAAAATTTTTGATCGCAAAATTATTAAAGAAATTGGTTCGTTTTCGATTTATTTCACGATTATCCAAGTCTCCAGATTTATTTATACGCGGGTTGATTCGATTATCATCAAGGCATTTTTGCCGCTTGAAATGGTTGCGGTTTATGCGATTTCCATGCGCCTTTCGGAAAAGAGTTCACAATTTTGTTTTCAACTGATCAAAAATTTATCGCCGGTGGTGGCTGAACTACATGCGGCAGGAGAGGTTGCCAATATTCGCGCCGTCTGGGAGCGCGGCACCAAGCTGGCGGTAGCGTTTGCCACACCGTTGCTCCTCGGATTGGCGGTACTGAGCGAACCGCTGATTCGCGTTTGGACGGGACCCGGATTTGAACTTGCGGTTCCGGCGTGTCAATGGCTGATTGCGGCAAATTTTTTAGGGGTGATACACGGTAACACCAACAACATTTTAAGCATGGTCGGGCAACAGAAATTCATCGCGATGGCGACCTTGGCGAGTCAAATTCTAAATATTATTTTCTCAATTTTATTAATCAAACCGTTTGGCATCGTTGGCGTTTCAATCGCAACCTTTGCGGTGACGTTGCCTTTACAAATCGGCGTCATTCAGGTCAAAGCCGGAAAACTCTATCACCTGTCACTTTGGCGCTTTTATTCGAGAACCGTGTTGCCGAGCATTCCCCCGGCAATCTTGTTAGTTGGTTTTCTTTATGTCTTTCAACGCTTTTATCCGCTGAAAAACCTTTTGGAAGTGGCAGTTCTTGAAGCTATCGGAGTGACGTTATTCTTTTCGACCTTTTGGTTTATCGGTTTTGAAAAAAAGGAACGTGACTACTTCAAAGAAAAAGTCCTCAAACGATTGATGAATCGCCCGGCGAAACAGGTGGTTTTGAAATCATAAAACTGATTATCGAGCCAAGAACCCGGAGGTGATGGTGAGCGAAACCAGAGAAATTGAAAAAAATACAAATACGGCATACGGACAATCGGCTGGTCAGGCTGGCGAAAGCGGCGGATTTCCATTAGATATTCGCACGCTTTTATTAGGGATTTGGAAAAGGCGAAATGTGGTTATCGGATTTATTGCGGTCTTCCTGATCCTGGCTTTCTTGATTTCATCTATCAAACATCAAGAGGTATACGAAGCCGAAACGGTGATGTTGTATAAACCACCACCTGCACCGGAAGAAGACGACCCATATAAACCGCTCTCCCTGACGACCCAAATCGAAATGATAAAAATGCAATCGAATCTTGAAGAGATACGCAAACGTTTAGAATTGAAAGCCACATTAAAATCGATTGCCGCCGCTTGCGAAATCACGCTCGAAAAAGGCACGACGTTAATCATTCTTGATGTGAAATGGGATTCCGCTAAAGGAGCTGCCGATTTAGCGAACATCTTTCGCGAGGTGTTTATCGAAAGCCAATTGAAATTGCGCAGGGAAGAGGCTGCAACCCAAATTCATGACCTGGAAGCCAGATTAAAAATTATTCGAGAAAAATTAAGAGAAGCGGACGCTAAACTGCTGCAATACACCACAGCAAACACCTTAATTGATTTGAGCAAACAATCTCAGTGGGCATTGGAACAACTCAATTCTGTTGAACTGCTTTTTGAACAGGCAAAAATCGAGCAACAGTCCAACGAATTACAATTAAAAAATATTGAAAGAATTATCGAAGACTTAAAGAGACGGGTCGCAAAAGAGCAGTCTGAATCCGCCAGCGAGATGGAATCCGTCACCGTAAATAACGTCAGGCTGCAACGGTTAAGAGAGGCGATTGATGATGACAAACTGCACAGAGCGCGAATGGCGGAATATACCGAAAAGGAGGTTGAATTTGAAACCGCCAAAAGGTTGCGCGCTCAAGGTCTGATATCGGATGTTGATTTTGCCAAAATCCAGGCAGCTTTTGAAAAACTCAAAGCGATTGCGGTTGATACGGAACAAATCAAAGAGTGGCGAGAACAAATTAAAGACCTCGATAAGGTTGTCATACCGAGTAAAGCCGGTTCAGCGAGCGCCCCTGTTTTACAGAGTATGCTGCTCAAGCAATTTGATCTGGAACTGCAACGCTCATCGCTTTCCGAACGTGCCGAACATTTAAAAGCGGTGCGCGATAAAGTCAAATCGCAAATTGATGAAATGCCCAAACTTGAACGCCAGTATGTGGCTTATAGCCGTGATGTGACAACCTTGGAATCAGAAAAGAAAACTCTCGAAGACCTATTGGTTAAGGCGCATCGCGTACACGATTCCGAATCATCGGATTTTGTTCTGGTAGCGGAAGCCAAGCCTCCGGTTGCGCCGGTGAAATCCAACCGCGCGATTCTGTTTATCGTTATTGCGGTTGCCGGATTGGTACTGGGCTTTGTTGCAGCCGTTGGTTCAGAGTTGATGGATACGACGGTTAAATCCGCTGGAGATTTAAAAGCCAAACTCAGCATACCGGTAATCGGTGTTATACCGAAATTACCGGAAGGCGAACGGCTGTTTGAATCAAAAGAAATAGCCTTAGTTGAGAATTTAAAAATGACCACTCGAAAAATTCGCCGTCAGGTTAATCATCACGGCGCAAGAATTCTTCTCGCCAGTGCATCGCACGGGGAAGGGACAACCTGGGTGGCAACCAATCTCGCTGCCAGCCTCGGTCGTCAGGGCGATAGGGTTTTATTGATTGATTCCCAAATCCGAATGCGCAATGGCATTCCCTCGCTACGGGATTGGGTGAAACTCACTGAAAACGATGAGCAAAAAGGTCGGATTTTACCGGCGGATATTGAAACAGGAATCATCGAATCGGGTAGAAAGATTATTGCGCCGTTAAGAAAACGGCTTCCTGAATTTATTAAACCGCCGCTGAGGTTTTCCCGATCAGTCATTAAAAAAGGCATCGCGGTAATTTCATCACCGGCAGCATTCTTTGCGGGTTACCTGCAAATCTATCATCAGAGGAAGGAAAGACGACGATGGGCAAATCGTCAGGATATTGCCGGATTAATTGATAAACCTTCAAATGGAATGAAAGGGTTGGGCGCTTTTCTTGATGAGCCGGCTGTGAGTTTTGATGATGCGATTTTTCAAACGGTACTGCCCAATGTGGATTGTTTACCGCAAATTGGGTGCGAAGTTATTCCCGAAGATTTAGGGACTTCAAAGATGCGGCAACTCTTCATAAATGCCTCGGAAAAATATGATGTGGTGATCATCGATAGCCCGCCGATTCTGCCTTATGTTGATGCAGAGGTTTTGGCGCAATGGGCAGATGCCATCGTTTTGGTGGTTCAAGGCAGAATGTGTACCGGCGCAACCTTGAAAAAGGCGATGAGCAGAATCGAATCAGCCGGTGCGCCGGTTATCGGCACAATTTTGAATGGTATTGATTCCATTTATCTGGAAAAAGATTGAGATGAAGCTACCGGTGATTGCAAATCTGTTTCCTCGGCAATCGGGAGTAAAACAGTTGAGAAGCAGAGCACATTGCAACAATCGGTTGATGACTTTGGAAAATTGCTATACGAGGCGCGGGAAAGTTGCTGAAAGGAGTTGATTGGAACAGTTGAGAAAAACTTTAACGAAACCAATACCCAATGATTTATGAATGTAATTCAATTGCCACGCCGGTTTGTCAAAAGCGAATGGGGTGGAACCGAAACCGTCATTCTCGAAACCAGTAAGCGTCTCGAAAAAATGGGACATCATACGGAAATTTTTTGTCCGAATGCGCTGGCTGCTTCCAACTTAGAAAAGCTGGATAATATCGAAATCCATCGCTTCAACTATTTTTATCCGTACCTGGGATTAAGAAAAGAAGCAAAACACCAGTTAGACCACAAAGGCGGAAACCTCTTCTCATTTTCACTGATGCGCGCGCTGCAAAAATTCCCATCGCTCAATCTCATTCATCTACACACAGGAAAACGACTGGGCGGCATTGCCCGTTTTGTCGCACAAAAACGAAAAATCCCTTACATCGTTTCCTTACACGGTGGCTTGTTTGATGTTCCAACCGATGAAGCAAAAGCCTGGACGGAACCGACGATGGGAAGTTATGAGTGGGGAAAAGCGTTGGGTTGGGTTGTCGGTTCACGTCGGGTGATGGACGATGCCGCCGTCATCCTTTGTGTTGGAAAACCAGAACAGATTGAAACCCAGAAGCGCTATCCCAATAAAAAAGTTGTCTATTTGCCCAATGGCGTTGACCCGGAGAAATTTGCACAAGGAAACGGGCGAGCTTTTCGGAGCAAATATAACATTCCGCAAAATGCCAATGTTTTATTGACCGTTGGTCGCATCGACCCGCAAAAAAATCAACTATTCCCGGTGCAATTATTGCCCGAACTCATCAAGGGAGATGCCCATGCGCATCTGGTTCTCATCGGTCACATCACCAATGATGACTACTATAAAAAATTGTTGAGTGTCGTGAATGAAATGGAATTGGAAAATCGCGTGACGTTGATTTCGGGTTTAGATAGCGAGAGTTCCGATTTAAAAGACGCCTATAAAGCCGCTGACATATTTCTACTGCCCTCCATCCATGAACCCTTTGGCATTGTCATTCTTGAAGCCTGGGCAGCCGGTTTACCGGTCATTGCCCATCGTGTCGGTGGCATTCCTGCTTTTGTCGAAGATGGCAAAGATGGATTGTTATTTGATACTGCCAATGAACAGACGTTCATAAAGGCGTATATGACGTTAATCAAGGATTCTGAAAAACGGAAATCGCTGGCTGATGCCGGGAACCAAAAGGCTCGCTCGGAATATAGCTGGGACAGTATCACCGGTAAACTGATCAACATTTATGAGGAGGCGATTGATGAAAATCCTCTTCGTTAATCAAAAATGCGGGTATTTCGGTGGGGTTGAACAAAATGTGGCTGATACCGCCGAAGGGTTGCGATTACGCGGTCATCAATGTTTTCTCGTTTATGGTGAACGAACCAACCGCAATACTTTTGAATATCAGCAACTGTTCACCGAGACTTTTTATTGTAAAGAGTTAATGCAAAACGCTTCGCAATCAAATGGAGAGCGGACAAGAAATCAAGCACCGCTTTCTTTTAAAGAGATTTTGCAATCTATTTCTCCTGATGTGGTCTATTTTCACAAAGTCCCGGATATGGGCGAATTTGTGGATTCGCTTCACAATGTCAAGACTGTCCGAATGATTCATGACCATGATTTGTGTTGCCCGCGTCGGCATAAATATTTTGCGAAAAGTGAAAAGGTTTGTACGCAACCGGTCAGTTGGCGATGTTTCCTGGATGGCGCTTTCCTTGAACGCGCCCCCAAATCTTTACTGGGTGTGAAGTTTGTCAACATCAATAAAAAAATTAACGAGATGCGACGAAATTATCAGTTCGACACTTTGCTCGTTGGCAGCCGATTTATGCGCGATGAACTGTTGATGAATGGGTTCCCGTCTGATCGGGTATTTACTTTGCCGCCGGTGGTCAAAGCGCCGGTCGAAAAACCGATGCCGGTGCCCAAAGAAAAACAGATACTCTATGTTGGACAACTGATTCGCGGCAAAGGCGTTGATTTAATGTTAAAGGCGCTTAAAAAAATCAGATGCGATTTTACAGCTTCATTGGTTGGCACAGGCAATGCGGTGGTGGAGTTGGAAAAGTTAAGTCGAGAACTGGGGTTGGGAAACCGTGTCAAATTTCGCGGATGGGTAAATAACTCGCAACTCAATATGTTCTACGATGCCGCCAAAGTTGTCGTTGTTCCATCTCGTTGGCCCGAACCCTTTGGCATGATTGGATTGGAGGCGATGCGTCATGGTCGACCGGTGGTGGGTTTTGCCGTCGGCGGAATTCCCGACTGGTTAGAGCAAAATTCAACAGGCGTACTGGTTCCTGAACAGGACACCGATGCGATGGCAACCGCAATTGAAAGAATTTTGATTAATGATGAATTGGCAACCAAGTATGGATATAACGCCTATCAACGTTACCGCTCAGTTTATGGGTTTGAAGATTATTTAATTCAGCTTGAAAGTTGTTTGCAGGTCGGGAAGGAGGCGCTATGTCCGGTCATTTAAAAGTCGGAGTGACGACCTTTGGGGGAGATGGCGGAAAATCCGGCATCAGCCAATACATCATTAATCTATTAAATGAATTTTCTAAAATGGAAAATGCTGCGCAATTTGAAGTAATGGTTTATGAAAACGAAAAAGATATTTTCGTTCCTCGCGAAAATGGTCTCAAATCCTTATGTTTTAGTGAAAAAATTCAAAACCCGATTCGCAATGTCGCGTGGCATCAATCAAGGTTACCGCACATCTGTAAACGACAAAAATATGATGTGATGTTTCTGCCGGCAGGAAACCGCCGGCTGCCCATGTCTTCACCTTGTCCCACTGTTGGAACCGTGCATGACTTCTCAAGCATTCATGTAAAGGCTAAATACGACCCGGCGAGAATGTTTTATATCACCAGGGTATTACCGTTTTTGATTCGCCGACTCACCAGAATTTTAACCGTCAGCGAATCGAGTAAACGCGACATCGTAGAATACGCGCGGGTCCCCGAAGAATTCGTCACGGTTACGCCGCTAGCCGCAGACCCGAAAATTTATTTTCCGCGAGACCAGGAAGAATCTTTCCACCGGGTGGCGAATAAATTTAGCGTGACACAACCCTATATGTTGTTTATCTCGCGCATCGAACACCCCGGAAAAAATCATGCGAAATTAATTGAAGCATTCAACCTGTTGAAAGCGCGTGAACATTTGCCCCATCAACTGGTGCTTGCCGGAAGCGATTGGAATGGCGCTGCGGAAGTGCACCGTCTTGCAGAGGCTTCGCCGTTTAAGAATGACATCATGTTTACCGGGTTTGTACGCACAGAAGATTTACCGGATTTGTTTTGCGGCTCGGAATTGTTTGTTTTCCCGTCACTATATGAAGGCTTCGGTCTGCCGGTTCTGGAAGCGATGTCCTGTAAAGTCCCGGTGGCGTGCTCGAATCTTTCCTCTATGCCGGAAGTCGCAGGCGATGCGGGTCTTTTATTTGACCCATACGAGGTCGAACACCTGACTGAGACTCTGAAAATGATTTTGACCAATGATGCATTGCGCCAGGACTTAGCCGAGCGCGGATACCAACGAAGCCGATGCTTTACCTGGGAAGCGACTGCACAAAAAACGATGCAGGTAATTCAGAATGCCTGCGCCAGATAAATATCCCCTTCGAGTGAATTGATTATTGATTTGTTGCCCCTTTGCAGTTCTCAAGATGCTGGTCGATTAAAACCAATCCCAAAAGTGTCTTCACCGTTGGTTTAAAAAATTGGTTTTTAATGACTCGGATTAAAGAGGTAGGCATATGGAAACCAGAAAAAAACTGATCACCGATAATCTTGTATTTTTACAGAATTCACTCAGACGGCACATGCGCTTCACGCTTGGGCGTCGGGAAGATGATTTGACTGCGCGCGATAAATTCATGGTGACAGCACTGGCGGTTCGCGACCAGCTTTTTGAAAAGCTGCTGGAAACCGAAGACCGTTATGAACAGCGGGATGCCAAACGGCTTTACTATCTTTCAATGGAATTTTTAATGGGGCGGGCGTTATCGAATAGTTTATACAATCTGAATTTATACGACGGTTGCAAACTGGCATTGATGCAAATGGGTATTGACCTTGAAGAGGTGGTCGAACAAGAGAAAGATGCCGCTTTGGGGAATGGCGGACTGGGACGATTGGCTGCCTGTTTTCTGGATTCGCTGGCAACTATGAATTATCCCGGATTTGGTTATGGCATCAATTACGATTACGGGCTGTTTCAACAACAGATAAAAGACGGCTATCAAAAGGAAAAACCCGACCATTGGAAAGCATCAGGTTCGCCGTGGCTGATTGAACGCCCAGACGAGGCGGTCTTTGTTCCGGTTTATGGACAAATTGAACATACCGGAGATCGTGATAATCATTACAATCCCATGTGGATGAATTGGCAAGTGATTATCGGAATTCCCTACGATATGCCAATCGTTGGCTATGGCGGAAAGACAGTAAATTATTTGCGATTATATTCGGCAGTCTCTTCCGATGAATTTGATATGGAAATATTCAATCAGGGAGATTACCTGAAAGCGGTTGAACAAAAAATCGCATCTGAAAATGTTTCCAAAGTGCTGTATCCATCTGATGCCGTCGAATCAGGTCGTGAACTCAGGTTGATTCAGGAATATTTTCTGGTTGCCTGTTCGGTTCGTGATATTGTGAATCGGTATTTGAAAACCCACGATTCATTCGATGAATTCCCGAATAAAGTTGCCATCCAAATTAATGACACGCATCCGGCGCTGGTCGTTGCAGAACTCATGCGATATTTCATCGACGAAATGGAAATGGAATGGGATAAAGCCTGGGAAATAACTCTGGCGACGCTTGGGTACACCAATCATACCCTATTGCCCGAGGCTCTGGAGCGTTGGTCTGTCGCGTTATTTGAGCGGGTTTTGCCAAGACATTTGCAAATCATTTACGAAATCAACCGCCGGTTTTTGGAATCTGTCGCCAATGTTTTTCCCGAAGACCAGCAACGGTTTCGCCGCATGTCGATCATCGAAGAAGGAGACGAAAAACAGATTCGCATGGGACACCTCGCGCTGGTTGGCAGTCATTCGGTTAATGGCGTGGCGGCGCTTCATACCGATTTAGTGAAGAAAAATCTTTTCAAGGATTTTTATGATATTTACCCCGAACGTTTTAATAATAAAACCAACGGTGTAACCCAGCGGCGCTGGCTTTTGAAAGCCAACCCCAAGCTTGCCGAGTTAATCAATTCAAAAATCGGTGCGGGATGGATTACCGACCTCACGAAACTCCAGGGGTTGGAACCTCTTGCGACCAATCGAGATTTTCAAAAGGATTTTCGCCGCATCAAGCGAGAGAACAAAATCGAATTAGCCCAAATAATCAAAGAAACAACCGGATTTGTGGTCAACCCCGATTCGATGTTCGACATTCAGGCGAAACGCATCCATGAATACAAGCGACAATTGCTTAATGTTTTGAACATCATCCATGAATATTTGCGAATAGTTGAAGATGACCAATCGCCAGTGGTAGCCAAAACCTTTATTTTTGCGGGCAAAGCCGCGCCGGGTTATTGGGCTGCCAAACAAATCATCAAACTGATTAACAATGTGGCGAGGGTGATTAATCGAGACCGCAGCGTTCAGGATATGTTGAAAGTGGTTTTTGTGCCGGATTATCGGGTTTCGCTTGCAGAAAAGTTAATACCCGCAGCAGATTTAAGTGAACAAATTTCGACTGCCGGAAAAGAGGCATCAGGAACCGGTAACATGAAATTTGCAATGAATGGCGCGCTGACCATCGGCACACTTGATGGCGCGAATATCGAAATCAAGGAAGAGGTCGGTGTTGACAACATATTTATATTTGGACTTTCGGCAGATGAGATTCAACAAATGGTGAATTCGCGCACTTATAATCCGCGAAATTATTACGAAAATGATGCCAATTTAAAACGGGTTTTGAATAGCTTGAACTCAAACCGTTTCTGTTGTTGTGAACCGGGACTGTTTAAATGGATTTTCGATACCTTGCTGAATCGCGATGACTATTTCTTACTCGCTGATTTTCAGTCTTATGTGGAAACTCAGCAAAAAGCAATGCGTGAATATCGAAAGACCTCCGAGTGGTATCGTAAAGCGATTTTGAATGTCGCAAGAATCGGCAGGTTTTCAAGTGATCGAACGATTCAAGAATATGCTGAGGAAATCTGGAAGTTGAAAAATCATTAAATGGTTCAATTCCTTACCCCTGATAAAAGCCGGACAAAATTAGTCCGGCTTTTTTTTCAATCGTGACTGGCGCGCCTGAACTTTTACACGCAAAATAACCGCTTTAAATTAAACGCCAAATATTTTCGATAACAGAATGATGAAAATTCGCTCACTCAATTACTGGGAAGTTTTCGCTGTGGTTTTCAGTTTCATTTCGGTGGTGCTGACAATTAAAGTCCATATCGGACAATGGGCATTTGGCATTGTTGGCGTGGTCTTTTATTTCATCGTTTTTTACCGCGCGAAATTGTATGCCAATATGTGGTTACAGGTCATGTTTATCGCTTTGCAAATTTATGGTTGGTACGAATGGTTGCGAGGCGGTGAAGGGAATTCGGAGTTACCCATCTCGCATTCCCCGTTGACCTTGAATTTGGTTCTTTTGATGGTGGCAATTATCGGCATTATTTTTATGAATTTATATTTTATTAAATTTACCGATAATGCCAGACCACTGGCGGATTCAGCGGCGACCGTGCTGAGTTTGATTGCGCAATGGATGCTGGCTAAAAAATATATTGAAAACTGGGTGGTTTGGGTTCTGGTAAATTTGATCGTGATTTTTTTAGGCGTGAAACAGAAACTCTATTTAACCGCAGGGCTTTATCTGCTATTTCTAATTTTGGCAATTATCGGATACCTGGAATGGTTGAAGGCATAAAACAATTTACAACCGGGATGATTTTAGGAAAATTCATGCCGGTTCATAAAGGGCATCAATATCTGATTGAGTTTGCGCTTGCGCGAGTAGACCACCTGACCATCATAGTGGGGACATTGGAAGCCGAACCGATTCCCGGTCATTTGCGTTATGAGTGGGTCAAAGAGCTTTATCCGCAAGCCCGCGTCTGTCACCTGACGGATGAGAATCCGCAATACCCTAATGAGCATCCCGATTTCTGGGCAATCTGGAAAACCAGTATCCGAAAATTTATACCTACGGGGCCAGACCTGGTATTTACATCTGAAGATTACGGCGAAGAACTGGCGCGGCAACTTGGCGCGCGACATCTGATGTGCGATTTATCGCGCCAGGCGGTTCCGGTTTCGGCAACTAAAATTCGGGAAAACCCCTTTGCAAACTGGGAATTTATTCCTGAACCGGTTCGCCCTTATTTTGTCAAACGGGTGGTAATCTATGGTCCTGAATCAACAGGAAAAACCACCCTTGCAGAAAAGTTAGCCGGACATTTTAATACCGTCTGGGTTCCCGAATTTGCCCGCGATTATCTCGATAAAAAAGGCGCTTGGGTCGAACCGGAGGATTTCCCCCAAATTGCCGTGGGTCAGCTTGAGTCTGAAGATAAGCTGGCGAGGGTTGCTAACCGCGTCTTGATTTGTGATACCGATTTAATCACCACCTGTATTTACAGCCAGCATTATATGGGTCAGTGCGCTAATGAAATTCGCGCGCTAGCTGATGAACGCACATACGATTTATACCTGTTGTTGGATATTGATGTAGAATGGGTTGATGATTGGCAACGACCGGAACCCGATAAACGGGAATATTTTTTCAATTGGTTTAAACAGGAATTGGAAAATCGCGGTCGTCGTTTCGTGGTAATTTCGGGAAATTACCAGGAGCGATTTCAAAAAGCGGTTGCCGCCATTACCAGCCTGTTTTCCGATAAAGATTCAAATCAACACGGCATTGATAAAAGGTAAAACACCAATGAAAATGATTCATTACCTTGAAGACCGCGAACGATTTCCTAATCTGACCGAAGCCGGACTTAGGATGTTAAACCGGTTGCGGGAACATGAATTTGCGCCAAATTATAATTATGCCTGTGGCGACCAATTATCTATTGATGGATTAACTGAAGTCAGAAACTTTGAAAAAGAGTTGGCAAATAAAAGAGCAGGTTGGAAACCCGGCGAGATACCTGATTGGGTTTTGAATTTTGCCGACCGCTGTTTAATCGATGTGCCGTTTTATCGTAGCTACAAACGAACCGCCGAAAACTTTTTATCACTACCCGCCTTTTCGCGAAAAGATTTGGAAAACCAACAGTGGGCATTTGTGCCAGACTCGCAAAGTTTAGATGAGATGCTGGTTTATTACACTTCGGGAACAACCGGAAAATCGTTTGATATTTTGTCTCACCCCGAGGTTTCAACGAAATATTTGCCGTGTTTGCAATTTGCGCTTGCGCGTGTCGGCGTGAAAATCGAAGGGGGCGCTGAACGAGTTTTCGCTGTGAATGTCTGCGCCCAAAATTCGACGCTTACCTATGCGACAGTTTCGACCTATTTCGATTGTGCGGGTTATGTGAAAATCAATCTCAATCCGAATGATTGGAAACATCCTGCCGACATAGAAAAATTTATAAACGATTTGCAACCGGAAATCTTCACCGGCGACCCGATAGCTTTTCTTGCCTTGATGAAAATACCCCTGCAAACTAAACCCAAAGCCCTGGTTTCATCGGCAATGATGTTATTGCCTGCACTCAAAACCAAATTTGAAAATCATTTTGAGTGTCCCGTCATTGATGTCTATTCGATGAACGAATCCCGATTTATCGCCGCCAGCGTCGATGCAAAAAATTATGAAATCGTACCTCATGATTTGTTTGTCGAAATTCTGGATGATGAAGGGAATCTTTGTCTGCCGGGCGTTCGTGGTGAAATCACTTTAACCTGCGGACGAAACCCCTTCTTACCTTTGTTGCGGTATCGCACAGGAGATTTCGCCGCTTTGAATTTCGACAAAGCCTACCCGACTCTTGTGCAATTCGAGGGCAGGCAGCCGATCATGTTTCTTACTGCGGATGACCGTTTGATTAACAACATCGATGTGACGCAGGCGCTTGAACCGTTTCCTATCGGGCAGTTCTCATTACATCAATGTGAAGACCGTTCTTTGATTTTCAAAATACGCGGCGGTTGGGGTGATGAGGCGGAAATCAAAAAAGCCTTATTGAATCTGTTCGGTGAAAACCAACACCTCACCATCAAAGAATTGGTCGGCGACGAAACCATTAACGGCAAGGTGCTACAGTATTCTACCGAGATTAAAGACGCGACCCTTAATCATTCGGAAATCGTTTTTCGATAAACGATGGAACCGACACAAAGAGAATACGAAGCAAGCGGAAATAACCGAACGAACATAATATTTTTTGGGCAGGGTACTTTTAAGTAAATCAAACAGGTTTAGAGCGCGGTCTCTGACCGCGACTACTTTCTCAATCAATATTCACAAAGCGGACTTTTAACCGTGTAGGCTTTCGCGGGTTTATAAACACTGGTTTCAGTATTGTGGCAATCGGAACAAATCGCGGTTTTCGGAGTCAGTCGGTGTTTGGTCGCGGAATTGCCATGCACCGAATGGCAGCTTAAACAAGTCACGGTTTTGCCAAATATCACCACATCGCGAACATTACGATAAACGTGCCGGTCGCCGGCGTTCAAACTTTCATCATCGGCTTTGGCAAAATCGACCTGATAATCCTGAAAGAGATTATCTCCGGGAACAAAGTTGTTGGGGTAGGGAAGCCCTGTTGATTTCGCCGTCCCTCCACGTAAATGGCACGAAGCGCAAATCGAAGTGACCACCTGTGGTTGCGTTCTGCTTTTTTTCGATAACAGAATCAACGATGTGTTGTTGGTATGTTCGAGATTGACCACGCCGTGACAAACATAACAATCATGTCCAAACTGCGCGAAGGTTTTATTTTTTTCGTCAACTCCGGTTGCATGACAACCGACACAACGATTGGCGAATTTATCTTTATCCCAGGTTGGAGTTTCTGCATCTGTCCAGTTTGTCACCTTATCGTTAGCGTCAAGTGTTGCATGGGTATTTAATATGGCAAATTTTCCGTATCCCGATTTTTTCAAGAATCGCAAATGATTGCGACTGCCTAAATAAAATTCAATCTCTTTGGCGAGCGGCGCGAGTTTCAGTTGTCCCAGAAAAATATCCTTCCACTGTGGCGCGTCTTCTCGTTGTTGAATGGTCACGCCGTGGGCATTTTTCTGCCAGGTTGCGCCAATCGTATTGCGATGACAGAAGAGACATTCCCCGCCGGTTACGAAATCGGGAACCGGCTCGCCTGCATGATTTTTACCCCAGGCTGTCGGGTCGAGTTTTTGTTCCTGATGCGCGTTTACGATATGGCTTATCGAAGCCCAGCCGATAACGAAAATTGCAGTGAACAAAATAGCGACACGCAGATGGTAGGTAAAACTTTCTGGAGACATAAGATTAAAACAACGAGGAAAGAAAAGAGGAACGAATGAATTCACTCGTTCCTCTTCTGGTGAATGATTTAGTCGCTGGCGCGCACCCAACCATAAGCGGCGTTGCTGCGTTCGCCGCCGCGTTCGATATACTCGGCTTTGAGTTTGTCGAGGGTGTCTGTTGGCAAGGCTTTGCGTTTTGCCTTGAGTTTGACTTTGTAAAGTTTGGCGGCATTCAAGCCCAAAATATTGGCTTTGTCCTGTTTGGTGAGTTTCGTGTAGCCAAATTTTTCGCACATTTCGTCGCTAATCTGGAAACGTTTGAAGGCATCAATTGCCCATTGCGGCGAACCCCACCACAGACAATCGGTTCCCCATATGACATGGTCAGAGCCATAGGTTTTAACGTTTTTGCCGATGCCATGCATTGCCATCACCGGGTCGGCAATGATCAGGACATTGAAGAAGCTGCCGATTTCACAATTGATGTTATTGATTTGCGGATTGCGAACCTTGATGTCCATCAGAATTTTATGCCACTCGAAATCGCCGGTGGTCGGGTCATACATATTGTTCTCTTTCCAGTTTGGTTCATTAGGTCCGTGTTTCAATGCCGAGTGGTAAACCACGAAATTGAAATCGGGATTTCTGAGCGCCGCTTTCTCCACGTCTTTGGGATTCGCAAGGTGACCAAGGGTGCGTGATTGATACGAGAAGCCCTTGTGGGTGCTGATGAGTTTGACCCCCATTTTGCGAGATTGCTCGATAAACCACTGGGCATTGTCATCATCCAACTGGAATCCACCACCGGATTTACCTGGATCGAAATGGCAATACCATTTCCACGAATCGATGCCATAAAGTTTGACTTCGCGTTCCATCTGTTCAAGGGTCGCGGCTTTATCAAGCTTATTGGCGGTCTTGTCCCAATAGTGATTGGGCGCGAGATTGCCTTGACACAAGGCGCGTTGCGAACCCGCGAGTTCATTGATTTTCTTTTTGCTTTGCGCCATCAACCAACTTGGTAATACGCCTTTGTCGCGGGCTGGGCCAACTAGAAGCTTGCCGCTTTCATCCTTATTTTTTTCCATACTGGGCACACCAGAGATGACGCAAATTGAGGTTTCGCTGTCGAAATACATCTCTTTGACAAAGTTTCTGAAGCTATAAGATTCTTTGTCGTCTTTGAGATTTTGGAAGCCCATATTTTTGGCGAATTCCATAGAGCGAAAACCGAGAGCCAAACCATTGGTGAAATGCGATTGCACATCAATGATAAAGTATTCGCTCTTCGGCCATTTCTCGAAATTGGCAGCGTCTTCCCAGGTCTCGACATCTTCGACCTCGAACACCTTGCCATAAACTTTATTCATCGCCAGAAAGCAGGTCGCCATCCCCATCGAGGTTGACATGAAGGCGCGGCGCGATAAACCCAGTTTTTTGGCGCGCGCTTCGGACATTTCACCGATGAGATTTTCAACCTTTTTCTGTCGTTCATTTTGGGGGCGGGGAATGAACTCTTCGTTTGAAACGATTTGCGTTGGAACGGGCGAAATCACCCCTTTCCTGGCATCTCTGTCACCTTTTCTTATCCACATAACGCTCCTTTTCTATGTTGTTTGATTTGAAAATAAGAAGAAAGCTTCGACTTAACTACGTTTTTAATCAGATGTGAGTTACGAATTTTGTCCTTTGTCATCGGTCATTCGCAATTAGCGCGCCTTGATTAAACAAAGTGTTTTTCCGAATTGAACCAATGACAAGGGACGAATGACCAATGACTAATTACAGGCTTCAAATAAACCTGCTGCTCCTTGTCCGCCGCCGATGCACATGGTGACGACGCCCCATTTATGTTTGCGGCGCAACATTTCATTGGCGATGGTGCCGACGAGCCTTGAGCCGGTCATACCGAACGGATGACCGATAGCGATTGACCCGCCGTTGGGATTTAATTTTTCAGGATTGATGCCGAGACGGTCGCGGCAATAGACGACTTGAACCGCGAACGCTTCGTTGAGTTCGTAAACATCTACGTCATCGACTTGCAGCCCGAACCGTTTTAATAATTTCGGCACCGCAAAAACGGGTCCGATGCCCATTTCATCGGGTTCACAACCCGCGACATTGAAGCCACGGAAAATCATTTTGTATTTGAGTCCCAATTTATCGGCGCGTTCCCTGGACATCACCAGCGTCGCCGAAGCGCCATCGGAAAGTTGCGATGAGTTTCCGGCAGTGACTGTGCCTTGTCCACTGGTCTGGTCAAAGTGCGGTTTGAGCGCCAGCAACCCTTCAATTGTGGTGTCGGGACGATTGCACTCGTCTTTATCGGCGACGAATTCCTGTTTTTCAACAATCTCGCCGGTCTTCTTATCGAAAATGCCGCGCGTCACCTGCATCGGCACGATTTCATCATTGAACAAGCCTTCGGCTTGCGCGCGTGCCGTGCGTTGTTGACTGAGCAGTGATAATTCATCCTGCGACTGGCGGCTGATGTTATAACGTTTGGCGACGACTTCGGCGGTGTCGCCCATCACCATATAAACCCCTGGATATTTTTCCAGCGCCACTGGATGCGGGTCATAATCGCGGCTCATCATGGTAATGCTTTCGAGTCCGCCGCCAATGGCTACATCAACGCCTTCGTTGAGAATTTGATGTGCGGCATAGGCGACCGATTGCAAACCGGATGAACAGAAACGATTGATGGTGATGGCGGCGGTTGAAGCCGGGAGTCCTGCGAGTAAGGTAGAAACCCGTGCAACATTGTTGCCCTGTTTTCCGTGTGGTTGCCCGCACCCGACAATCACATCTTCAACCTCTTCTTTGGCAACCTGGGGGTTGCGCTCCATAACCGATTTGATAACGTGTGCCAATAAATCTTCGGGTCTAGTTAAATTGAAAGAGCCACGAAATGATTTGCATAACGCGGTTCTGACACTATCTACGATGACTGCCTCTCTCATAGGTGATCCTTTCTATTTTACTGTTTGATTAAAATTTGAATGATTTTCAACTTTAAGCCTTTTCGCTTTAATGTTCAAA
Source organism: Acidobacteriota bacterium (assembly GCA_040754075.1). Classification (NCBI taxonomy): domain Bacteria; kingdom Pseudomonadati; phylum Acidobacteriota; species Acidobacteriota bacterium. The sequence goes on along the minus strand of JBFMDH010000013.1, from coordinate 115,725 downwards.
TACAAAGAGCGCATCAACCGGCTCAAAGAAAAGTTTTTTTGCGAGTTTCAAAGACGCGGCGTTCGATTCAACCGCGCCCCAAACCGGCTGTTTATTTCGCGCATTCATTTCATTGATTAGGAAAGTCACACAGGCGAGCGCGTGACCATGACCGCGATAAGCTTTCAGGGTGTCAATCGACACATCCCAAAGCGTTTCGGTTTCCCATCCCGCATAACAGAATGACACCGGTTTATCATCAATGATGGTAGCCGCCACACTGGTGGCTTTCGCGGCAATTATCAATTCGTTTTTTAATCCCGCAGGTATTTCGGCATTGTCGCGAATCTCCTCGGCATTCAAATAACGCACAGTGTTTTTCGGCACATCGGCTAAACGAATCGAGTTGATTCGCTGATGCAAAATGGCGCGTTCAACTTTCCAACCGGATAAACTTTCGGCGACCACGCGAATATTGTCATCGAAAGCCAGAACCGCGTTTTGCTGAGTGTTTTGTTGCACGGCGCGTTTGATGGCTTGAACGGAAGGGGTGCCGATCACCGCAATCAAACCGGTTTGCAAACTGCGAACAACAAAACTGAGTATTTTTCCTTCGCTCAGTCCGAAAATTTCGCAAGCGTGGGAACGTAACATGCCGCGCGTTTCGACGAATCTGGGAATGTCCGGCAGAGCATTCGCCAACTGCATGATTTTATCCTGTAAAAAGACCTGACTTTGTGGTTGCATTAAAAAACTCCCGCAATTACTTTGAAAACAAATTCGGCAAATGGCTGATGTGTTCAACCGTGAGGAAATGTTTGCCGGTCAATTCGTTTTCGGAAACTCGCTCATGAATCCATTCGGTTTTGTAGGGAATGTGAATGGCGATTCCACCGATGGCAACGACAGGGAGGATGTCGGATTTCAAAGAGTTTCCTATCATAACAAAATGTTGCGGGGCAATGTGGTGTTTACGGATGATGCGCTCATAAACACGCTGTTCTTTTTCACTGACAACTTCGATGCGACTGAAAAAATCGCCAAGACCCGAACGCGCGATTTTCGCTTCCTGATGAAACAGGTCGCCTTTAGTGATGAGCATCAATTCATAGGATTGCGCGAGCGTTGCTACTGATTCATAAACTCCATCCAGGAGTTCAACCGGCGCGTTCATCATCTCTTTGCCGATTTCAATGAGGTTTTGAATTTCTGTAGCGGTGATGCGACCTTCGGAAAGTTCAATCGCGGTTTCAATCATCGACAGGGTAAATCCCTTTACGCCGTAACCGAAATGCAGGATGTTGCGCGATTCAGTCTTGTAAAGCCGGTCGGCAATCCACGCTTCATCGTGATATTTCGAGAGTAACGCTTTGAAGCGGTCGTGCGTTGAATAAAAAATCGACTCGTTATGCCAGAGCGTATCGTCCGCATCGAAAGCGATAATATCTATGTCATTGATAACGGAGATTTCTGTCATAGATATTTTTATACCAGCCCAAAGTTAGTGATTTGCCAATCAAATTAACGATTACCCTGGGTCGTGATTTGGCTTTTCGGTTTATCAATCGTGTAGGTGATGCCGGTATATTGCATCTCTTCCCACGTTTGATCGCCCCACCTCACTGTCGCCCTGGGATCGGGATTAAATAGATTGGCAGTTGAATTGTCGTAATGAGCGGTTGCTTCAAGCCTGGCTCCTTTTGGCGCAGCCAACGGTTTGGCAAACATATAGTAGGTTTGCCAGTTGAAATCATATTTCGGAACCGACAGCACATTTTCTTTTCGACCATCGGGAAAGACTAAACGATAAGACCAGCTTTTGCCTCGCAAGTGTGTATGAGGAACCAGTCCCAGAATATGCGAATCCTCGGTGAATTCGATTGCCGAATCAACCTGATGATTACTGGCTCCCGGAGGAATAACGAACATGGGATTGATAAAGGCGCTGGTGATAATTTCCATCTGCGGCGGTTGTTTGGCGAAAATCATTCCAACGCTGGTCTTGTCTTTTGCAGCCGTTCCGTTAGTAGTGTAATGCATTTGTAAAAGCAACACCGCCCCGGCTTTCACTAATATTGCCTCGCCCGGTTTGTAGGTCATCGCATTGGTTCCCGGTGCGGTGGTGGCAATCAATGAACCCGCGCCACCACGCGAAATCGAAAAATTGGGAATCACCTGTTTGAAGGGCATCGGACGCCCTTTGCCATCCGGTTCACGGACAAACACCAGGACATGGTGAACCACACTGCGCGCGCCGGGTTTGACTTCGATTGCTTGTATCCATTTATCTTCTTTGAATTTGGTCGGCACTGGAAAGTATTGATAAGAGATTGTGCCATCTTCGGGAACGGTGTATTCATTCGCCATACTTAAAACCACATCGGGTTTACCGATTTCCCAATCATCAGAAAATGATGGCGGCTGCGGTAAATCTTTTGGGTTGCCTTGCGGAGAGCCAGCATCTACCCAACGAACCAGAATATCTTTTTCAGCTTCGCTCAATCGTCGGTCATTTAAAAAGGTTCCGTGAGGGTCGGTCGCATGCCAGGGCGGCATCTGCCCGGTGATGACTTGTTCGCGAATGGATTTCGACCAGGGGCGAGTCTCCTGATAGGTGAACAAAGACATTGGCGCAATGCTTCCTGCCCGGTGACAAGTTGCGCAATTTTTATAGAGAATCGGCGCTACATCTTTTGAAAAAGTTGGACTAGCTGCACTCGACTCGCGGGTTGTCGCGAAAAACCCGGTTGAGAATAGAACCACAAAAGAAATCAAAATGACCAACAATCGAGTTTTCATCTACAAAGAACCTCCAAGAACCTCTGAGCCAACGGTTGGAGGCTTATTCCTTAACACCCTTTAGGGTAATTGAAGGTAAGCCTCTCAACCCGTTTCCTGCAATTGCCGCCATCAAGCTAGGCGGATTTCGCGATGTTGCCTTTGTCGAAATCGGCGAAGGTTTTGCCTTGGTCAGCAAGTTGTTTGAGTAGCGGTGCCGGTTCCCAATGTTCGCCGTGCTCGGCGTGGAATTCTGAGATGCGGTCATAGACTTTTTTGAGTCCGACCGTGTCGGCATAAAACATCGGGCCCCCACGCCACACAGGGAAGCCGTAACCGTTCAGGTAAATAATATCTATGTCAACGGCGCGCAGCGCGATGCCTTCTTCTAAAATTTTTGCGCCTTCGTTAATTAATGCATACATCGTTCGCTCGATAATCTCTTCTTTGCTGATGTCGCGTTGTTCGATTCCGGCTTCGGTTGCCATCTGTTTGAACATTGCTTCAATTTCCGGGTCGGAAATCCGGTTGCGGTTCTCATCATATTTGTAAAACCCTGCGCCGGTTTTCTGACCGTAACGACCAAGTTCATACAACCGGTCTGCAATAATCGGATAACGCAATCCGGGTTTTTCCAGATGTTTTGCCTCTTGACGCACACGCCAGCCGACATCAACGCCCGCGAGGTCGCTCATCGAAAGATAGCCCATCGCGAGTCCGAATTCATACAACGCGCCGTCAACCTGTTCGGGCGTTGCGCCCTCTTCAATCAGGAACAACGCTTCGCGTCCATAAGGTCCAAGCATACGATTGCCAACGAAGCCGCGACAATTGCCAACTAAAACGCCAACTTTCTTGAGTTTTTTAGCCAGTCCCATCGATGTGGCAATCACTTCGTTGCTGGTGGCTTTACCGCGCACGATTTCCAACAATCGCATGACATTTGCCGGACTGAAATAATGATTCCCGATAACCATCTGCGGGCGCGAGGTTGCCGAAGCGATTTCATCAATATCAAGCGTTGAAGTATTTGACGCCAGAATGCAGGTCGGTTTGCAGATTTTATCGAGTTCACCGAAAACCTCTTTTTTCAATGCCATGTTTTCAAAGACCGCTTCGGTAACGATGTCAACTTCTTCAAAGCCATCATAAGTTGTCGTCGGGGTAATCAACCCCATGCGTTTATCCATGACTTCCTGCGGGAAACGACCTTTGTTGACCGAGTTCTGATAGTTTTTGCGAATCACCGCCAAGCCTTTGTCCAAAAGTTCCTGCGACGTTTCTTTGAGTAAAACCGGAATCCCGGCGTTGGCATAATTCATGGCGATGCCACCGCCCATCGTGCCTGCGCCGATGACTGCGGCTTTTTTGATTTCGTAAGTTTGCACGTCTTTGCCGATGCCGGGAATTTTTCCGACTGCGCGTTCACCGAAAAACGCATGAATCATGGCTTTCGACTCGGTTGAGAAGAGGCATTTGACAAAGAGTTCTTCTTCGCGTTTGCAACCTTCTTCAAAAGATAATTGGGTTGCCGCTTCAACCGCATCAATCGCGGCAATCGCAGCGGGTTGACCGCGACGGACTTTAGCGGCTTGTTTGCGCGCCTGTGCGAAAATTTCTGCGTTGGTCGTCTCATCACCGAGTTTGTCAATAAAATCGCGGGTGCGGCGCGGCGTTTCACCGCTGGCGATTTTTTCCTGTAAAAATTCGATTGCGCCGCTGAGCAAATCGCCATCAATTACTTTGTCAACAATGCCGACTTTCAATGCTTCACCGGCTTTAATCGGCGCGCCGAAGGCGCACATCTCAACGGCTTTGGCGACGCCTGCGAGTCTTGGCAGACGTTGGGTTCCGGCAGCGCCGGGAATGATGCCGAGGTTGACTTCCGGTTGACCGACCTGTGCAGCGGGAACCGCGACGCGATAATGAAAAGCCATCGCGACTTCCAGTCCGCCGCCAAGCGCAGTCCCATGAATAGCCGCGACGAGCGGCTTTGAGGAACTTTCGATTTTATATAGAACGGGAACCAGTCCGACGCCTTCGCGGCGTTCACCGGAGGTGATTTTCCCAAATTCTTTAATGTCGGCGCCGGCAATGAAAGTTTGCCCTGAACCGATGAGAATGCCGCCCTTGAGCGTTTCATCGCGTTCGATTTCTTCGACGGCGGCAGCGATGCCTTCGGGAACGCCGGGACTCAAGGCGTTTACCGGCGGGTTGTTGACAGTAATAATGCCAATTCCATCTTGTCTGGTTAAGGTAACGAGTTCGCTCATAAAAATTGCTCCTTTGGTAAAAAATCTGTTTATTAATCAATCTACTCAGCAATGCGTTTAAGCTGGCTGATTCGTTCCATAATCGCTCTGGTAAAACATTCAACTTCTTCAGGGGTCGCGGCGCTTGCCTGAAGCCCGGTTCTTAACTGGGCATCGGTGATTTTACCGATATATTGCAATAACCACTTGGCGTCTGCCGGGGTGATGCGGGTGCGGATTTCATCTGTGCGTTGCCCTTTGTAGCCGAATTCAATGAAGCCGTTTTTCACGCCTTTGATAAAGTCTCTGGACTGTTTGGCAAATCCGTCACAATCCCATTTTTCTCTCGAAAAAACGCCGCCCCATTTACCCATCGAACCGCCCCAATCGGTCATCAGGAATCGTTCTTCGCCGGTGGCTTTGACTTTGAAAATTGCCGTATTGGAACCGCGACTCGCATCACGTTGGTCTTTGCTGTCCCAATTTGAAGTCAGCATAATCATGATTTTTAAGCCGTTCAATTCTTTGGTGCCAAGGAAAGGGTTTTTATCCCACAACCAACTCTCTTTGCCTTGCATTTTCTTGATACCGGATTCTTTCAATTCAAATCGGGCATCTTTAAAACTACCGTCAGCGGCGATGTATTTTGCCGCTCGAGTCAAATTTATCGCGCCAATAATTTTTCCCGACTTTAAGAAAAATGCCGGTTCAACATAATAACCCGCTGCCCAAACCAGTTTGGATGCGAACACTTCCGAATGAACTTCGCTGCCCCATTTCACGCCCCAGGTTTTACCGTTGGCATCTTTCACTTTCACTTTGGGATTGCTGCCGCTTTTATCCTCTTCGATAAAATTAAAAGGTGGCAGCGGGGCGTTCGCCGCGCCGCCTTTGCCATATTGAAAATCGAGTTTTTCAACCTTGCCGGGATTTCGCCAGATGGTTGGGCCAGGAAGAATCGGTTCCGGTTTCTCTTCGGGTTCGCTCTTTTTCTCAGGCGGTTTCGGAGTTTCGGCTTTTTTGGTTTCAGTGGGTGTGGTCGTTGTTGTGGTAGCCGGAGGTGTCGTGGTTTTCGGTTTGGCGACCGGCGCCCGCCGGGTTCGTGGTCGGGTTCGCCGGGTTTGCGCATTTACATCTAAAGCCGAAAGCCCGAAAAGTGCGATAAATAATAGTAAAAAGGTTTTTGAAATCATCAGGGATTTCATCTGGGTTTCCTCGCTTTTATTCATCACTGATTTGTGAATTTTTTCTGCGTTCTTCTTCCAAATCGCGCAAGGCGCGACGCAAAATTTTTCCGACATTCGATTTCGGTAAACTTTCAACAAATTCGATACTGGCGGGAACTTTGTACTTCGCGAGATTGGCTTTGCAATGTTCCAGCAATTCCTCTTCTGTGGTATTCGAGCCGGGCTTAATCACCACAAAGGCTTTTACACGTTCCCCGCGATATTCATCCGGGACGCCAATCACCGCCGTTTCCATTACCGCAGGGTGGGTGAACAAGACATCTTCGACCTCGCCCGGATAGACATTAAACCCGCTGACAATCACCATGTCTTTTTTGCGTTGTACGATGTAAAAAAATCCATCTTCATCCATGTTGGCGATGTCGCCTGTGTGAAGCCATCCATTACGCAAAGCGAGTTCGGTCTCTTCGGGTTTGTTCCAATACCCCTTCATGACCTGGGGTCCACGAATGCAAAGCTCCCCGTCTTGACCAACCGGAACTTCGTGTTCGCCGGTTTCCAAATCAACGATTTTGCATTCAACACCGGTGAGCGGCAGACCGACGCTGCCGACTTTGCGTTTTGCCAGTGTCGGGGTCGAATGCGTCGTCGGCGAAGCTTCCGATAATCCATAACCTTCGTAAACCGTCACGCCGCTCATATTTTCAAATTGTTCGATGACCTCTACCGGCAAAGGCGCGGAACCGCTGCCGAAACGATTCACTTTATCGAGTCCATATTTTTTGGCATCGGGATGATTGAGAAGCGAAATCAGAATAGTCGGCGCGGCGGGAAAGTAGGTCGGTTGATATTTTTGAATGGCTTGCAAAACCATGGTTACGTCATATTTGGGAATCATCACCAACATCGAACCTTGCCAGGTGGCGAGCATCATGCCGCAGGTAAAGGCATAAACATGATAGAGCGGTAATACGAGAAGAATGCGCCCTTCGGCTGGGCGAAAAAATTCCCGCGACCACAAATGCATCTGCAAGACATTGGCAAAAATATTGTAATGCGTCAGCATCGCGGCTTTGGGAACTCCCGTCGTGCCACCGGTGTACTGTAAAACTGCTACATCTTCGCGGGCATTGATGGCGACTCGCGGTGGTTGGTTATCGCCTGCATCCTCGATTAATTGTTTGAAAGCGAGCGTGCCGTCGGGAGCGGGTGGCGCATCTTCGGGTTTTGCAGAATAGTCGAGAAGGCTTGTGATAATCACCTGTTCGATATGGGTATTTTTTTGCACTCCCGCAATCAAAGGCGCAACCAGATCAAAGGCGATGATGGCTTTAAACCCGGAATCTTTGGCAACCAGTTCGACCTCGCGGGGGGTATAAATCGGATTGATATTTACGACGATAGCGCCGAGCCGCAAAATAGCAAATGCGGTAATCATATATTGCGGGCAATTGGGCAGCATGATGCCGACGCGGTCACCTTTCGCGACGCCTAATTGATGTAGAGCAAAAGCCAGTTTATCGGCATGGCGTTTGATTTCTGCGAAGGTGAATTCGGCTCCTAAAAATGCCGCCGCTTTTTTGTCCGCATACATCGAAGATGCTAAACCGAGAATTTGATAGACGGATTGTTCGGAGTAATTGATATTTTCGGGGACCCAGAAATCATAACTTTTTAACCAGGGTTTAACTGCATATGAAGAAAGTTCCTGAGTATTGCTTCTTTCGGGTTGAATATTCGGAGCCGACATAAATACCCCTGCCTTTTAGATAATTAATTCGATTTGAGAGCGGAACGTAATAACCGTTGTGGAGAGCGTAAAGTGCCACCCACAGCGACTTTTAATATTTCATCTGAAACTTGCTCGGCAGTCAGTTTACCACTTGCGTCATACCATCGAGAAATCCATAGCAACATTCCGAGTATGCTGAAAGCCGCAACCGTAGTATTGACCTCTGCAAGTTTTCCCGCGCTTTTAAGGCGTTCGAGAGTGTCGCGAACAAAATCGAAATAGACCCGTTTGCGTTGACGAATTTTTTTTCGATTCGCAGGAGACAACCCGGCGACTTCATCAACCAGAACCGTGATGGCGTTGCTGCCTTTGGTAATCAGTTGCGCGTGATTATAAATGATGGTTCTCAATCGCAGTTCCGGGTCTTCGATTTGACTTGCGGGAGCGATGACGCCTTGATCGAGCATATCCATGCCGTAGCTCATGATTTCAAACAGCATCTCCTTTTTCCCATGAATATAATGATAAAGCCCGGCTTTGGTCATTCCGACTGCCCGCGCAATATCATTCATGGACATCGCATCGAAGCCTTTATCACAGATGATTCTGGCAGCGATGTTATAAATTTCCGCCAGCCGTTTGGCATCCGTCGGTTTTGCAGTTTTTTTTTGTGCTTTCATTTGTTTGCGACAATTTATCTGTTGGGTAGAGCGTTCAAACGGTTAAAGCTACTGACCGTTCGGTAGGAAACTACTCTGCTAAACTTGCCTTCGTCAAGAAGATGAGGACGAAAAAAAATAAAAAGCTTCAACAAAAAAAGCAGGGACGATTTGTAAATGTCGCCCCTGCTTTTTTATGGTGAATCTATGGCTGTTTAGCGGAATTTCAAGGTTGGGTCACCAAGCAAAATATAGGTTTTTCTTAGTTCTTTGTTGGTGATTGCCAATTTCGCGCGAGCCGCGGCTTCGCCAATCGTGATTTCACCGCTGCCGCTAAATAACTGTCGGTAAAATTCCTGATTGATCAAGGTCTGTTCCTCAGGTGAGGTAATCCCGGATGAAACCCAGGAAGCGATACTTCCGCCCTGCGACTTCATCATCGCCTTGCCGAGCGAATCCTGTAAAACATCCTGGAAATAACCATTCATACAGGTAATGCCGACAAACACCGGAAGTTTATTATTGGTTAAAACCCGCGCGTCATTCGAGGTGAAAAGATTATCTCGCCACACCGATACATAACCGTGACCGACATAATTAACGAATGCTTTACCACTGTCGAGTTCAGCGATGAATTGCGCTTTGGCAGCAGCAGTATTTCCCGGATAATCGCCGCGTTGCAATTCTGTAACCTGTAAATGACCCTGAAGGATTGTGGTTAAAGTGTTATTGGCTTGTTCAAAGCTGAATTTCGGGTCATTGACATCGCTAACCAACAAAGCGCTCGCCGAAGGTTTATTTGACGGATAACTCAACAATTTGAAAACCATCGCTGAGGCTTCGTCCGAGGTTTTAACCGGCAGACGCCCGATGGCAATCTCCGGGATGCCATCATTATCGAAATCCGTCAACCAATCATCCGATGCCGTTTCCAGTTGAGTGGTGCCGAGCAATTTGGTCGGAATCATATCGTTGTACCCGTAACCCAGATAGTTTCTGGGGTCATAGGTCGCGTCGCCCACCAGAACGGCAAATTTTGGCGCAACCTGCCAATTGTTTTTGGCATACTCAAAGAAACTTTTAATCGCTTGAGGAGATTTATTCCCGTAACTGAATTCATCATAAACATCCTCAATATTGATTACCGCCGTTTGATAGCCTTCGCTCTGTCGGGCAGTTTTTAAATTTTCCGCTGCCGCAGAAAACGCGCCGGGCGAGATGATTAGTAAATTCGCCGCATTCGAGGTAGCCGCCAAATTGGAAAGGGAATTAGCGGTGATGCTCACAGGGGCTTTGGACTGGCTGGATGCCAAAGCATACAAGATTCTTTGACCACTATCTTTCGCGCCAACTTTGATTGAATAGCTGCCGCGATTGTCTTTAACCGTTCCTTCCAATTCCTGAACCGCGTTCGGATTGGTAAGATCAAAGACCCGAATGGATGGTGAGGTGAAGCCGTTAATCGTTACCTGCTCTTTACCCGAAACCAGTAATTTCAGGCTGTCGTTATCAGCATTGAAACTGTGTTTATAGGTCAGACGAATATAATCCACCAGGTTGAAATCAGAACTACCGTTTGCCCCCACCAGGCGAATGGTGTTGATGCCTTCTCTTAATTGGCTATTGGGTACACTGAATTGACTGTATCCTTTTTGTTGCCCTTCATAATCGATTTCTCCGAGGCTAGTGCCATTGAGTTCCACCAGAACACGATGAGCAATCTGAGTTACGCCTTGCATGGAGATTTCCAAAACCGCCGATTGCGCCGAAGTTAAATCGACGTTTTTGAGGTTTAAGGTTTGCGAAACCGGTTGGGAATAGATGAAGCTGCCAAAGAAATTTTCAGTGTCGCCATTGATTAAACCGGAAAAATAGATAAAGCGATCTTTTCTTTCGACCGTCGAAGTGAAATTAAGAGCTGCCGAATTGGGTCCGGTCGATTTGGATTTCACCATACGCAAGCCGGGCTGTGAGCCGACGGTGAGCCAGTAAACATGTGTATCAGTTGATGGCGTATCCAGTGGCAATCCGTAAAACCCGATACTTGATGAACTATCGAACCCACCGCTTTTATTGGCAAGGACAGAGAGGGGTTGTTCGACGCCATCGACAAAGAGTTGTAAATATCTGGAGTCAACAGCGGAATTCAATCCGGCAGCAACCAATTGCGGTTGGCTAATCTGATACCATCCCTCTTTATTGACGGCGATTTTTACAGCGGCTTTGCCGGCTAAACTGAATTGACCTTGAACCGTTGCGGCGGTTAATTCAACCGGCGACGCTTTGGTTTCAATGAATGTGGTTTCACTTGATGGATTCGCCAGATTGATGGAATTTGCTAATTTTGATAGCAACATCCCCTCATTTCCAGTTGCGGTGAATCCGGCTTTATCGGAAGTCAGGGCTGGAGCCATCGGCCCGAAAAGGGTGGTTTCCCCTTTCGTATCGACCTCTTCAATCCAGTACGAGGCATTTTTACTTTTCTTGGGTAAAGTATCGAACCACGAGTACCGATTGCCGCTCTGGTTGCGAATGGCTCCGCCGATTTTTAATGCTGACCCGGCAATGAGTTCGGAATTGATTCGGGTTCTAATGCCTTTGGCTTCTCGATAAATATTAAAGCCGAGGTTGTCAATTTCATTTTGGGTTTGCCATTCGATTTTGACCGTTCTGCCATTTTGCACGGCATTATAAGATTGCATAGTAACCGCAGTTGGCGCAGAGCCACCGATTAATGCAATGCCCATCAAGGCATAAGGTTGGTTTCCGGTAATTTTCCAACCGGTTACCGAGCATGTCGTTGTCGCAGTATAGCCGCTTAACCCTTGTGCGGCTCCATTTGCTCCAAAATTGGAACTGCTGATGGCATATTGGGTATGAACCGGAAAGCCCGCTTCTGAAATTAACGGATTGGGTGATGCCGTGTCATCGGTTGCAATAGCAGTGACGATTAAATCTTCTTCCTCAGAAGTGACATGCACATCGACAATCGAGTTACCAGTACCCGCATCTGATTGTTCCCCCACAAAATTGGTTGATGGGGTTTCCGTCGCCCCTGTTGGAGTTGTACATAATGTGGTTTGCGTTCTAAAGGGATTAATTGGATGAACGAAATGAAAGAGCGCCACACCAATTGCAAACTCCCCGGTTTGGTTATTCGCCAGGGTAACGGTTATCGAATTGGTTCCGGGCGTGGGCATTTTCAAATACCACATTTCTATGCGAACTTGTTTGGGACCGCCACCGGATTTATCAAACGCACCAATTTGTCCCCCATTGTTTCCGGCTGTAAAGGTTGTTGAACCATAGGAGACGGAACCGACAAATTTATCAAAGGGTAAATTGTCATTATTTTCTTCACGAATGGCGACACTCACAACCAGCAGGGATGAGTTTAATCCAGACGGAACCGTAAAACCGGATATCGTTACACTATTGGCATTATGACTGTTAGTCGTCGAACCCGATGTAGAACTAACAAAGGTTGCTTGTGCAGACGCCGAACAGGTAAAGGCTAGGATGATAAATGTAAGTGGTAAGAGTTTTGCAAAATTTCCCCGTAGCCTTTTTAAAAAGCTATTGGAAACTCCTGACATTTTAGAATTCGATATTAAATTCTGGGGGCGATTCATAACCGATCTCCTTCTCTGGATGATTTCTTGTTCCAAATAAGAAATCATAAAATTCAAAAAACTTTTGGCTATCTCCTGCGATATAGCGGTTAATGGCTTTACAGAATGGGAACCGTTCTGTATCGGTTTAATCTTTTACAGATTTATTATTTTTTTCGACGAGTAATTTTTTCAGGTTTTAAAGAGGGAGGTAGTCTCTAAAAATTTTAACCTTGGTTCATCAATTACTTGATTATCATTACCCTGGTTTGGGGGGATGACGCGGAGATTATATTTGAAAAAAATAATCCATACAATCCCCTATAAGGGGTAGAAAAAGAAATTTTTAATTGGCGGGATATGGGGATGAATTGGCGATTTACGCTGGAATCGCCTCTCTCTCACGGTCGCGGTATTCGATACATTGAGCGATAACTTGACGATATTCAGCGATTTCTACATCCCGTTCACAACAAAGTATCAACAGGTTTCCTTCATCAGTAAAATTACCATCCCATTCGATGACCTGTTCATTTGTCCAGTTCTGTGAATATTGACGTAATTTTTCATCCGGCATTCTATCGAAATAAGCCCGCAGGTTGATGCTGGTCTCATCGAGCGGTTCGGTTGCCGGTTGCTGTTCAAAATTCCAAATCGGTTGTTCCATAGCGTTCAATTATTCCTTGATATTGATTAATAAGGTCGTCACAGACAATTTGAAATTTAAGCCATTTTGATTTCTAAGAGCAAATCGGATTGTGTAAAATCTGCGTGCCTCAATAATCGAAATTGCAAAAGGAGATTTAATGGCAAGCCAGGATATGCAGGCGGTTCGCGATTTACTCGCTTCTTTTCCCGATTCCAGTTCCTTGTCTTTAGCGGAATTGCGCGCGGTTTATGATCAAATGGGTCAATCGTTTCCCTTACCGGCAGAGGTAACTCTGCAACCTGTCGAGGTGAACGGCGTAAAAGCCGAATGGGTTAAAGCCGACCTGGCTACCGAGGCTAAAACCGTGCTCTATGTACATGGCGGCGGATACATTATCGGTTCGACGAATTCGCATCGTCATCAGGTAGCCGCCATCAGTCAGGCAACCGGCGCATCGGTGCTATCGCTCAATTATCGTCTCGCCCCGGAAAATCCCCACCCGGCAGCGGTCGAAGATAGCGTGGCGGCTTATCGCTGTTTACTCGAACAGGGAATTGAAGCCAATAACATCATGATTGCCGGAGATTCGGCAGGTGGCGGATTGACGATTGCGACACTGGTTGCCTTGCGCGAACAGGGGATTGAACTTCCGGCGGGCGGAATTTGTATTTCTCCCTGGGTAGACTTAACGAATTCTGCCGAAAGTATTCTAACCAAAGCCGAAGCTGACCCGATTTGCACCGAGACAATTTTAATCCAGATGGCAACCGCATATTTACAGGGACAGGATGCTAAAACGCCGCTCGCTTCGCCACTGTACGCTGACCTGCAAGGCTTGCCGCCGCTTTTGATTCAAGTCGGAACCGAAGAGATATTACTGGATGATTCCCTCAACCTTGAAAAACGCGCGAAAGAAGCCGGTGTCCCCGTCACCCTTGAAATCTGGGAAGACATGGTTCATGTCTGGCATTTCTTTCATCCGATGTTGAAAGAAGGGCGCGAGGCAATCAATCGAATCGGGGATTTTTACAAAACGCACACCGCATAAATTTTGGAGGTGAAACCATGTTAGCCGGGCGACCCTGGGAAAATTGGATAGCTGAATATGCAAAAAGCCATCAACATCCCGTTAATCGCTTTTGCCACACCATTGGTATTCCCTTGATTGCCGCGTCAATTCCGTTGGCAATCATCGCAATTTTTGTAAAGTCCATCTGGCTTGTGCCGCTTGCGATGTTTGTCATCGGCTGGATTTTTCAATTCATCGGTCATTGGGTGGAAGGCAAACCGCCGGAGTTTTTCAAAGACTGGCGATTCTTGTTTGTTGGACTGCGTTGGTGGTTCGCAAAAATACGGGGATTGGCTTAGACAACAGGTGAAAGTGATTCCTCGCTTTGCCTTTCACTTTTTCGCGTCATCAACCGGCTGAAAAAATGGTATCGCTGCGGTTTCATTGAGGCTCTCGAAAACGACTTCAACGGGCATATCCAGTTCAACTTCATCGACCGGACAATTTTTTAACCCGCTCAGCATTCGCACCCCCTCTTCCAATTCGACAATGATAACTGCATAGGGAACCTGGGAGGCGAAAGCCATATGCAAAGGCGCATGGGTTACAGTCCATGAAAAAACCTTCCCGCGCCCACACGACGCTGTCCATTCCCAATCCGTCGAACCGCACTCGGCACATATGGGTCTCGGAATATGTCGCCACCCGCCGCAATCGTTACATCGCTGAAAACATAGACGCTTTGCCGCGCAATGCGACCAGTATTGTTTATTCAATTCTTCGACCGGTTCCGGTTGAATCATTAAAAAAAGTCCTTTTCTGTGAAATTCATCAACTGGTCAAATAAATTTGTTAGTGAGCCGGTTTACCGGATTCTTACCCGCGTTTTTCAATTTTGGTATCGGGTAATTGGTAAACCTTTTCGGAGTCGGAGCAGGTTGTCATCGTCATTACTGCTTAGGGGCGAATTGCCACTGCAATATTGGCTCTTTTGATGGAAGCGAATGAATTATTTTTCACACGCTCTCCTTACCGTTTCAAACTCTGGCAAGAATCGCGAGACTTCCATCTCCCAGATCGCCCCACCCCGTGACCAGTCCAAGTCTGGCATCTCGAACCTGCGCGGCTCCTGCCTGATGGCGTAACTGGCGAACCGCTTCAACGATGTGATTCATTCCCCAGGTGTGCGCCTGAGAGAGCAATCCACCATGCGTATTCAGAGGGAATTTCCCACCCAACTCGATATTTCCATCACGGACGAAATCGCCGCTTTCGCCTATGCCGCAAAACCCCAACGCTTCAATCTGTAAAAGCACAACATAGGTAAAGCAATCGTATATTTCAATGAAATCAACATCCGTCGGGTTTATCTCAGCCATTGCAAATGCCCTCGGCGCAGCGTTCGCTAAACCGATTCTCAATAACTCTTTTCTCGAGGCAATGTCATCAGCCGGATACGGATGACCTTCGCCAACCCCAAGAATGGCTACCGGAGCCGGTTTCAGGTCACGCGCTCTTTCTAAACCGGTTACCACCACAGCACACGCGCCGTCGCTTTCAAGCGAACAATCAAAAAGCCGAAAGGGTTCGGATATCATCGGCGAAGCAAGATAACTTTCCAAGGTCATCGGCTTGCCACGCATCAAAGCGCGTTCATTCAATTGCGCGTGTTTGCGACAGGCGATGGCGACGGCTGCGGTGTGGTCGTCTCGAATGCCGTAAAGTTGTTTATGGCGCATGGCTAAAAACGCATAACCTTGAACCGGAGCCAGCACCCCGTATGGAAAATAAAAATCGCGCGTGTTATTGGCGAATGGATTGGTAAGCGGTTTGCCTTGACGCGGAGCATCCGGTTTCGGGCGCATTGCCGTGTAGCCCAACCACCCAAGGGTGATTAAAACATGGTTGGCGACTCCTGTAGTAATTGCCATCGCGGCGCTTTGCAAAGCGGCAACCGGGCTTGCGCCGCCCATATGAACCGTTGTTGCGTAACGTAAATTTTCAATGCCTAAATTTGCCGCGAGTTCCTCGGCAGTGGTAAACAGCGGTGGCGGTATGATGCCATCAATGTCACCTGGTTTAAGCCCTGCGTCTTCGATGGCGGCTCGCGAAGCTTTGAGCATCAACTTAACTTCCGAATGCGGCGAGCCTTTCACATAATCGGTTTCGCCAATGCCAACAATTGCCGCTTGGTTTTTCAAACTCATTCTGGTTTTGATTTATTTCCCTTTGAATTTCGGTTGGCGTTTTTCATGGAATGCCGCTGTGCCTTCTTTAACGTCTTCGGTGTAGTTGGTAATCATCACCGCCAGTGCCGCATCTTCAAGCGCGTTTTCCAAATCCATCGTTTGTTGTTTGTACATCATGCGTTTGGTGATGCATATCGCAATCGGTGGACCTGCGGCTAATCGTTCAGCCCACGCTTTGGCGGTTTGCATCAACTGGCTATCGGGGACTACCTCAGTCACCAAGCCCAATTCCTTTGCTCGCATTGCCGAATAGACTTCGGAAAAGAGCGACATCTTTAAAGCATTTTGTAAACCCATGAATTTAGGGAAAAGATATGCGCCGCCTTCATCAGGTATCAAACCGAACTTCAAACTGGTATCGCCCAATTTGGCGCTCTCAACGGCGATGCGAAAATCGCAACTGAGCGCCAGCGTTAAACCACCAGCGACCGCCGCGCCGTTGATTGCCGCAATCGTCGGTTTATCGAAACGCCTGAGCAAAGTGATGAGTTGGTGCATATTCTCGCGCATCTCAAGCATGGCTTCCATTTTGTGCCCGCGATAGCGCGATGGGTATTGAAAGTCTCGCGACACATCGCCACCCGAACAAAAGCCGCGACCGTTGCCGGTAATCATCACTACGCGAATCGTCTCATCATCGCGCGCATCACTTAAAGCGGCGATGATTTCATGCACCATCACTTCCGAATAGGCATTTAATTTTTCGGGACGGTTCAAGGTGATGGTCGCAAGGTGATTTTCTTTGCTGTAGATGATTTGTTTGAATTCCATAACCACCTATTCGATTTCAACCTTCAGTGAAAAATTTGCAGTAGCGCCGGGACGCCGCGCTCCTGCGCGCATCATTAAAACGCGAATGAGATAATCTCCGCTTTCAGGTAAATCATCATCCCATTCGACCGCTTCAACCGCGAGGTTATCATCGGGATTACTTTTAGCGCGAATCACCAAAACCGCGTAAGTATTTGCGGAAGTCAACGTGACCCTGGCGTGTTGACCGGCACGCGCCGAAAACACATAGTCTTTGAAGGCATATCCTTTGATTACGCCTTTGACGATTGCCGATGATGCGCCTTTTTGAAATTTGATGCGCTGGGGTGGCGGGTCATCAAACGAAGTCGGGGTCTTACCAAACCCCTCAACTACAAATAGCCCCGTTACCATCACACTGAATAGAAGAACAACCAAAACGTTCTTTGCCATCATCACCTCGCGCTCGAATAAATTGCACATTCACCGATTGCCAAACAATTCTTTATCATCGACCTTTAAAAACCGGTGGACGTTTTTCAAGAAAAGCGCGCACCCCTTCTTTGTGGTCTTCGGTTTCGCCGCAACGGATGTGGGTTTCCGATTCGCGGTCAAGCATGGTGCGAAAATCAACCGTGGTGGCGAGATTCACATTGGCTTTCATGTAACGGAAACTGACGAGCGGACCGTGCGCGATTCTCGACGCCACATCATTGACCGTTGCGAGAAGATGCTCGGCGGGAACCACGCTGTTTAATAAGCCGATGCGATGCGCTTCGTGGGCTTCGATAATTTCTGCGAGAAAATAAAGCTCTTTGGCTTTCGGCGCTCCGGCATACTGCGTGAGTAACCAGGTGGTTCCGAAATCGCCGCCGAATCCGACTTTGGCATAGGCGGTTCCGAATTTCGCCGTGTCGGCAGCAATTCGCAAATCACAGGATAAACAAATTCCCAACCCTGCGCCCATCGCGTGACCATTAACCGCAGCGATGGTCACTTTGGGTAAATTGTAAATCGTCCATGAAAGTTCGTGACCTTCGCGCAACCAGTCGATTTTTTGTTCAAGAGATTTTTCTTCACCCTCCTGTCGTTGCGCCATCGCCGACACATCACCTCCGGCACAAAACGCGCGACCGGCGGCGGTGATGATAATTGCGCCAACTTCCGGGTCACTGCTCCATTTTTTCAAGGTGTCAATGGATTGAAATATTAAATCGCGACTCAAGGCATTCAATTTATCCGGGCGATTAAAGGTTAAGGTCGCAACCCGGTCTTCAACTTTGGTTAAAATGACATCCTCAGACATCTGATTTTCCTCCTGATTTATTCTTCTTCGAGCATTTTTAAAAAACTGTTGTAAACGTAAAACACCTCTTTCATTGAAAGCGTCGGCACGCGGTCATCTTCCATCGGTGATGAGGGAATCATTCGACGCTCTTCACCAAAATAGGCAATGCGACGTTCGACACCATTATAAAAAGCGGCTGTGAGGTTACTGGCGATGATTTTTCTGGTTTCTTCGCTCATTTATTCTTCTCCACTTTGTTCGGGGCTGGTTTGCATGGGGACAGGGAAAGCGATCAATTCAAGTGTGAAGTTTGAATGGTAAAAATGTGATGAACAATAATGCTCATCACTCATTACTCATTACTCATTACTCATTACTCATTACTTTTGAGAGCCGCGATGGCTTCGATTTCAATTTGAAATCCGTAGTGCAAATCTTTTACGGGAATCACGGCTCGTGCCGGGCGATGGTCGCCGAATACTTTGGCATAGGTTTCATTGACCTGTCCCCACAAATCTATATCGGAAATATAAACCGTAGTTTTCAGCACATGATTTAAATCGCTTCCGGCAGCCTCCAAAATTGCCGAGACATTTTTGAGGGCTTGTTCGGTTTGTTCTTCGATTGAGCCTAATTTTCGCTCACCGGTTGCCGGGTCAATCGAAAGTTGACCGGCAACATAAACCAGCCCGTTATGAACGATTGCCTGTGAATAGTGGCCGCCGGGTTTCGGTGCGTTAGGAGTTAAAACACTGTTCATTGATTACCTCCTGGCGATTTTTCGATGCTGGTTTTGAGTCTCCGCATTCCGCGAATCCAGCGGTCATAATCCGTGGCTTTGCGTTGGAAATACTCCGCGACTTCCGGGTGCGGCAGGATTAAAAATTTTTCTTCGGCGATGGCTTTTACTACACAATCGGCAACTTCTTCGGGCGACACCGAACCTGCTACCAGAAAATTTTCGCCCTTACCGTCTTCACCAAGCAGCATACGGGTTCTGACGCCTTGCGGGCATAAACAAGAAACTTTGATACCCTGATCGCCATATTGAATCGCGAGCCATTCGGCAAAAGAAACTGCCGCGTGCTTGGTGACTGAATAGGGCGCGGCGTTAATCTGACTGAGTAATCCGGCAGCCGATGCGGTATTCACCAGATAACCTTCGCCACGCGCCAGCATTGGCGGCAATACATAACGCGCCGCAAGAATGTGCGCCATCACATTCACTTCCCAGATGCGTTGCCAGTCTTCGTTGCTGACTTCCGCGCCGCCGTAAACGCCTGCAATCCCGGCGTTCGAGCAAAACAAATCAATCTGCCCGAATTTTTCCAGCGTTTGTTCAACCAGATTTTTGATGTCGGCTTCGCTTGCGACATTGGTTTGGATGGCGAGACCGCCGATTTTTTTGGCGACCGCTTCAGCCTTTTCTATTTCCACATCTGCGACCACCACGGCTCTAGCGCCTTCGGCGGCAAATCGTTCGCAAAGTCCGCGACCAATGCCCATCGCGCCGCCGGTCACAACCGTTACCTTATCTTTTAAATTCATCTTCTCCTCAAGTGAGTTGGTGCTTGGTACTTTGTGCTTGATGTTGGTTTTTAGATTCGCTTGAGCATTAATAAAACTGCTGAAATTCTGAATGACGAATTTGCTGTCGACTCAAACTCCAAAAAACAAAGCACAAAGCACAAAGTACAAAGTACAAAGTACCGAGCACCATTAGTCATACTTTTTCAATTCGAGTTTGGCAACGGCTTCACGGTGAACTTCATCGGGTCCGTCTGCGAGTCTCAGTGTACGGGCGTTTGCCCAGGCGGCTGCCAGCGGGAAATCATCACACACCCCGCCGCCACCATGTGCCTGCAAAGCGCGGTCAATCACCCGCAATGCCATATTCGGCGCGACGACTTTAATCATGGCGATTTCAGCGCGCGCGACTTTATTGCCGACGGTGTCCATCATATAGGCGGCTTTCAAGGTTAAGAGCCGAGCCTGTTCAATCTCCATTCGCGAATTGGCAATGTCTGCGCGAATGGTGCCTTGTTCGGCAATCGGTTTTCCGAAAGCAATTCGGGATTTCACACGTTTGCACATGGCTTCGAGCGAACGTTCGGCAAGTCCGATTAACCGCATACAATGATGAATGCGTCCGGGACCAAGTCTGCCTTGAGCAATCTCAAATCCGCGTCCTTCACCGAGCAAAATATTGGCAGCGGGGACGCGCACATTTTCAAAATCGACTTCGCCATGTCCATGTGGCGCATGGTCGTATCCGAATACATTGAGCATTCGTCTGATTTTCACCCCCGGCGCATCCATCGGCACCAGAATCATGGATTGCTGTTTATGTTTGGGTGCGGTTGGGTCGGTTTTGCCCATAAAAATAGCGATTTTACAACGCGGGTCACCGGCTCCTGAACTCCACCACTTCCGCCCGTTGATGACATATTCATCGCCGTCGCGCGCGATACTCGCTTGAATGTTTGTCGCATCCGATGAAGCGACATCGGGTTCGGTCATCGCAAAACAGGAGCGGATTTCACCATTGAGTAGCGGAGTGAGCCACTTATCCTGTTGCTCTTTGGAACCATATCGCGCCAGCACTTCCATATTGCCGGTATCGGGAGCCGAGCAATTGAATACTTCTGAGGCAAATGGCGAGCGCCCCATAATTTCACAAAGCGGCGCATATTCGAGATTGCTGAGACCCGCGCCCTGGTCGCTTTCCGGTAAAAACAGATTCCATAACCCTTGTTTGCGGGCAACCGGTTTCAAATCTTCGATGATTTGCACGGGTTGCCAGCGGTCACCTTCGGCGATTTGTTCATAATAAGTTTTTTCGTTCGGGTAAACATATTCTTCGACGAATCCCTGAACCCGTTTAATTAAATCTTTAACTTTGTCGGAGTATTCAAAATGCATAACCGTAAATTCCTTTCAGGTCTGAAATGATAAAGACGGAGATTGACACTGCGTCCGATGCTATCGCAAGTAACCGTGAATATTCAAAAGCAAAAAGCCGGTGGGGAAAACAATCTTGAGAATCTCGAAAAGAGATTATCCTTTTATCGTTCTCAGGTGGTTATCGCAGCGTTGGATAACCTCGCAACTTTTTACTTTTTACTTTTTACTTTTTACTTTTTACTTTTTACTTTTTACTTACTTCGCGGTTGCGCCGCCATCGACGACAAATGTTTGACCGGTGATGAATGATGATTCATCAGATGCCAGAAACAATGCCATGCCGCCGATTTCATCCGGGGTGCCGACACGCGGAATCGGCTGGGTGGCTTCGATGGCTTTAACATATTGTTCGTTTTTCCAGAAATATTCGCTGAAATCGGTTTGAATGAGTCCGGGGGCGATGGCATTGACGCGCACCCCATGTTTTCCAAATTCGACCGCCCAGGTTCTGGTCATCATAATCAATGCCGCTTTGGTGGCGCTGTAAAGCAAGCCGCCTGCCTGTGGTCGCAGACCGGCAATCGAGACGATGTTGATAATCGAACCGCCGGTTTTTCGTTCGATCATTTTGGGAACCACACGATTAATAAACCTCACAGATGAGAGAACATTGATTTCAAACATTTTGGCAAACATCTCGTCGGTAACGTTGAGCGAGGGTCCCTGACCGATATTGGTGGCGCTGTTATTGACCAGTATATCAACCGCGCCAAGTTGATTTTCGGTATCACTGACCAATTTATCAATATGGTCTGCGCGACCGACGTGACATTCCATCGGAACAGTTTTTCCCGGTAAAGGTGCGAACTCTTCAGCGGTTGTCTGTAACACATCCATTTTGCGACTGGCGATGACGACATTGGCACCGGCTTCAGCTAAACGAAAAGCGATAGCTTTTCCAATGCCGCGTCCGCCTCCGGTTACGATTGCGACTTTACCTTGCAAATTACTTTTACTCATTAAAAACGGCCTCCTTATAAATTATTGAGTTTGCCAAAAGTCTGTTGTGAAGATAACGCCCACCAAGGATTAAAAATTTTTACAATGATTCATTTAAACCTGAGCGTTGATTGTCGATTTGTCATTTCGTCGCAATCGGAGCAGTAAAAATTACCCCAGTCTGAGGGGTAAGCCAAACCGATTACGAGCGGTTGGGAAATTCCGGTTTGAAAATAAAATTACATTGTCAAAACCAGTTTGCCGTAAGCCTGTCGATTAGCCAGTGTCTGTAAAGCTTGCGGCGCATCTTCAAGCGCATAGGCTTTGGAAACGATGGGTTTGATTTTGCCCGCCGTATACATCGCGAATAATTCGTTCTGTGATTGCGCCAGATAATCCGGGTGTTTTTCAATATGTGCGCCCCAGAACACGCCGACAATCGAGATGTTCTTTAATAAAATTCGATTGGCGGCAATGGTTGGAATGCGCCCACCGGCAAAGCCTATGACCAGCAACCGCCCGTAAGTAGCGATGCATTTACTGGATAAATCGAAAACATCTCCACCCACCGGGTCATAAATAACATCGACTCCGTGACCTGTGGTGATTTTTTTGATTTCATCAACCCACGAATCATCGCGATAACTCAGGGTAAAATCTGCGCCAAGCGATTTACAGAATGCCAGTTTTTCATCGCTTCCGGCAGTAGCGATGACCTTTGCGCCAAAAGCTTTGCCAATTTGAATCGCCGACATGCCAACCCCACCTGCGCCTGAATGAACCAGCAGCCATTCGCCCGCTTGTAATTTCGCGCGTTCCTTCAACGCGAAATAAGCGGTTTGGTAGACGATGTACATGGCGGCGGCTTCTGTAAAACTCATGGCATCGGGAATTTTAAAAATCCGATTGGCTTTGGCGATGGCATATTCGGCATAACCGCCGGTCGATACTCCGGCTTGAACGCGGTCGCCGATGGTGAAGCCGGTAACGCCTTCACCGACAGCATCGACCACGCCTGCAACTTCTGCGCCGGGTGAAAAAGGGAAGGGTGGTTTGATTTGGTATTTGCCTTGAATTTGCAGAATGTCGAAAAAATTTACCGCCGACGCCTGATTTTTTATGCGAACTTCACCGGCTGCCGGCGTTGGAATGGCAATCTCTTCCAAGGTCATCTGTTGCGGTTCACCCCACTGTTTGACAAGCCATGCTTTCATTGAAATAGCGCCTCTCTGACAGGGAAATTATTTTTCAATATGCTTTGTCTGGAACTTGACAGTTTGCCTTTTGGTCATGATACTTCTACCGAACGGTCGGTAAGTAAAAGCAAAACCAGCGAGATTATAAGCATCCAACCGTTCAAGTACAACCCAAAGAAATCATATTCATAAAATTATGCAAAAGACGGTTGCTGCAAAGACTAAAGGTGCGATAGTTTGTCGTCCGCAAAGCAACATTTTTACCTCAGATAAGGAATCATATGGCACTCAATATCATTGTCTGTTTAAAACAAATTCTCGACCCCGAAATCCCGGTGCGGGATTTTCGCGTCGATGCTGAGAAGAAAGAAGCGGTTCGCGGTTCAGCAAATCTGGTCACCAATATTTTTTGTGAAAATGCCCTGGAAACCGCCCTGCAATTAAAAGAAAAAGTCGGCGGCAAAATCACGGTTATCTCCTATGGCGCGGACTCCGCCGAAGATTCACTTAGAAAAGCCCTGGCAATGAAAGCCGACGCGGCGATTCACCTCCTCAATGAAGGCAATCCCCATCCTGATGCCCTGACGGTTGCGCAAACGCTCGCCGCCGCAATCCGCAAACAAGGTGAATATGATCTGGTGATGGTCGGGCGCGAGTCCGGCGATTGGGGCGTCGGGCAGACCGGCGGATTACTTGCCGAAGAATTGGCTATCGCCTGTGTCAATTTCGTTGATGCGATTACGGCAACGGATAGCGGATTAACCTGCAACCGCCAAACCGATGTCGGCGCTGATACCGTTGTGGCAAAAACGCCGCTTGTGGTTACGGTCACCAATAATGAATTCAACGTTCCGCGCATTCCCAAAACCCGCGATGTCATGATGTCTTATCGCCAACCATTGACTAAATGGACGATTGCCGACCTTGGACTCACCCCCGATGAAATGAATGCCGGGAACAGTTATTACGAAGTTGTTGACCTGTACATCCCTGTGAAAGAAATCAACTGTGAGTTTGCCGAAGGCGACACTTTAGAGGATCGTGTCGATAAATTCGCGCAAAAAATTATCGAAGTAACCGGCACGATGTAACCATCATCCGGTTTTATAGCTTATCAATTAATCGAGAAAAAAATATGAAAGATGTCATTATTGGTTTATTCGCTTCGGCTGGTTATGACCGCGCCGCACAGGGCGTTGCCGGAGCCGGTCGCAAGCTCGCCGCTGAACTTGGCGGTAAACTCCACGCCGTTTTATTGGGTGTTGCGGATGAGGCAACAAAATCGGCAGTGGCTTCGGTAGTTGATGTCTTAACGATTGCTGACCAGGCGGCGCTTCAGGAGTATCAAACCGAAAATTATTTAAGTGCCCTCGCTGAAATTTGTAAAGCCAAACAACCTGCCGCCGTGTTACTGAGCAATGATACTTACAGTCAGGAACTTGCGCCAAGACTTGCCCATCGTCTGGGCGGCAGCGCCGGCGCAGACGGGCTGGCGCTCAGCGTTGTCGATGGGAAAGTTCGCGTGACCCGCAGCGTTTATGGCGGCAAAGCGATGGCAAGTATCGAACTGAAAAAATCGCCCGCGGTCGTTTGGTTACGCTCACGCGCTTTTGACACCGCGCCGGCACGCGGAACGCAAGCGGAAATTTCACAAGCGACGGTTGAATTGCCTGCGCAATTATCGGCAACTATCACCGAACGCAAGGTTGAAGCCGGTGATGAAGCGCGACTCGAAGATGCAAAAATCATTGTCTCAGGCGGTCGCGGACTCGGTGGCTCAGAACCATTTATTGAATTGCGAAAGATTGCCGATATACTGGGCGCGCAAATGGGCGCATCACGCGCGGCTTGCGATTCCGGTTGGGTTCCGCCTTCGTGGCAAATCGGGCAGACCGGAAAAAAAGTTGCGCCGGGGTTGTACATCGCCGTTGCCATTCACGGCGCGAGCCAGCATTTAGCAGGAATGTCCGATTCAAAATGTGTAGCCGCGATTAATATCGATAAAGATGCGCCGATTTTTAAGCATTGCCGCTTCGGCATTGTTGAGGACTATCGCAAAGTCGTGCCGCTTTTGATTGAGCGATTGAAAGAACTCAAGAAATAAAATGAACCACCGAGACACAGAAAAGAAGAAGGGGAGAAGGGGAGAAGGGGAGAAAGGGAAGCCTCGATTGTTCCCCTTCTCCCTCTCTCCCTTTCTCCCTATCTTCTTGATGTCTCGGTGGTGAAAAAATTATATGAACCCGGAATTTGCCACACGCGAAGTTTATTGGAATATCCCACACTCATTTATCTGGGTGATGTATCTGATGTTCGTCGCAGCAATCGCGACCGCAGGTTACGGATTCTGGCGCAGAGTTCAAGTGTGGCGGCGCGGGCTTCCGGCAAATCGCTTTGATAGACCGGCTGACAGAATAAAGCGATTAATCAAACACGCGGCGGCTCAAGGGCGAACGGTTCGCGAAAAGTACGCGAGAGTTTTTCATTCGTTTATTTATAGCGGATTCATCATGCTCACTATCGCCACCACTGTTGTTGCCATTCACGATGATTTGGGCATTCCAATCATGCAGGGCAGTTTCTATCTCTACTTTCAATCATTCATCGTCGATATATTCGGGGCGTTGGTACTGGTTGGCGTCGGCATCGCGCTCTGGCGACGGATTTCGTTAAAACCAAAAAAACTGGTTTATACCGAAGAATCAACGTTAATTCTCACGGCAATTTTTCTCATCGCTTTGACTGGATTTTTAGTCGAAGGATGGCGCATTGCCGCCACCCTTGACCCCTGGGGAAAATGGTCGCCCGTGGGGTTTTTATTGGCGCAAGGTTCTGCTGCATTGATGAGCAAGAACGCCATGCGCGCAATGCATTTCGGCGCGTGGTGGACACACGCAATTTTAGTTTTCGGATTTATTGCCTGGGCACCTTACACTAAAATGGCGCACGTCATTTTTGGTCCCTTGAATATCTACACGTCATCGCTTAATCCGACCGGCGCGTCGCTAAAAAAACTCGACATTGATAAAGCAATGGAAACCGGCGAGCCGTTGGGTGTGAAAACCCTTGCCGGTTGGAGTTGGAAAGACCTTGCTGATTTCGACGCCTGCACAGAGTGTGGGCGCTGCACGAGTGTCTGTCCCGCGAATACCGTCGGCAAAGAACTTTCGCCGCGCGACATCATTTTGGATTTGCAAAAATTCATGCACGCCAACCCTCTGGCAGCTTTCGGTATTTCTATTGGCAACTCGTCAAACAAAAACGCCGCAAACGGCAATGAGACCGGCAATCAATCCGCAATTCCCATCATCGGCGCGGTTGCTGCAACTGCACCCGAAGCCCTCTGGCAATGTACGACCTGCGGCGCGTGTATGGAAGCCTGCCCGGTTTTCATCGAACAGATGCCCAAGATTGTCGATATGCGGCGTTTCCTGGTGATGGAAGAAGCCGATTTTCCTGAAACTATGGGCGATGCGGTGACTTCAATGGAAACCCGTGGTCATCCGTTCAAAGGTACGCAATCGACGCGCATAGATTGGACGGAAGGATTGAATATTCCGACGATGGCTGATGCGAAAGACGCTGAAGTATTGTTCTGGGTCGGCTGTGGCGGCGCATTAATCGAGCGAAATCAAAAGGTGGTTCGCGCCACGGCGCAGTTGCTGCAAAAAGCCGGAGTCAATTTCGCGATTCTCGGACGCGAAGAAAAATGCACAGGCGACCCGGCGCGACGCATCGGCAATGAATTTCTTTTCGACATGCTCGCCAGAGAAAATACTGCGAAGCTGAATAATTACGGGGTAAAAAAAATCATCACCTCGTGCCCGCATTGCTTCAACACCTTTCGCAATGAATACCCGGAATTCGGCGGCAGTTACGAGGTTTTTCATCACAGTGAATATTTAGCCAAATTAGTGAGTGACGGGAAAATCGCTCCCTCAAATAAAAACCAGAAGAAAATCACCTTTCATGACCCGTGTTATCTTGGGCGTCATAACGGCATATTTGATGCGCCAAGACAACTGGTGCAAATCGCGTCGCGCAATGCTCCTGTAGAAGTTGCACAATCACGCGAGAATGGTTTTTGTTGTGGCGGCGGCGGCGGCATGAGTTTTATTGATGAGCCGAAAGATAAGCGCGTCAATCAGGAACGGGCGCGGCAGTTACTCGAAACCGGCGCTGATATAGTTGCCGTCGGTTGTCCTTTCTGCACCACCATGCTCGAAGACGGCATCAATGCGCGCAAGGGTGAACGCGATGTGCGGGTGATGGATGTTGCAGAAATTTTATGGCAGTCGGTTAGTTAGAATACAGGATTCAGGATACCGGATTCAGGAGTCAGGGGCAGAAGAAACGATGAAGGTGGAATGTTAAATGATGAACAACTACATAACGCTTGCTGTTCATCATTCATCGTTCCTACTTCATACTTTCCTTTCCCTGAATCCGGTATCCTGAATCCTATCATTAAAGAGGAGAATTTATGGATTTACGATTAACGCCTGAAGAGGAAAAATTTCGCGACGAGTGCAGGGCTTGGCTGGAAGCGAATGTTCCGCCGCCCTTTGAAGGCGCGGGACTCAACGAAGAAGAAAACGCCGAATCGCTGGCTTATCTGAAAGCCTGGCAGAAAAAAGTTTATGATGCCGGTTGGGCGGGGATTTCCTGGAAAAAAGAATATGGCGGACGCGGCGCTACCTTGATTGAACAAGCCATCTTTCAAGAAGAATGGGCAAGAGCCAATGCGCCGATGTTGATTAATGTTCTGGGGCTTTCTTTGATTGGGCCAACGATTATTGCAGTCGGCACAGAAGAACAGAAGAAACGCTTCTTGCCGAAAATTTTATCCGGCGAAGAAATCTGGTGTCAGGGCTTTTCCGAACCCAATGCCGGAAGCGATGTCGCAGGACTTGGAACCAAAGCGGTGCGCGATGGCGACCATTTTATCGTCAACGGGCAAAAAATCTGGACTTCACTGGCGCATGTTTCCGATTGGTGTTTATTGCTGGTTAGAACCGATTTTGAAGCGCCGAAACATAAAGGCATCACCGCGCTTCTGGTTGATATGCACAGCGAAGGCGTGTCGGTTCGACCTCTCAAACAGATCACCGGCGATTCGGGATTCAATGAAGTTTTCT
The DNA here is from genome assembly GCA_040754075.1 of Acidobacteriota bacterium. Lineage (NCBI taxonomy): Bacteria > Pseudomonadati > Acidobacteriota > Acidobacteriota bacterium. Next base: position 87,345 of record JBFMDH010000013.1, on the reverse strand, counting down.
TCTCCAATGTGCGAGTCCCTGTGGCAAATGTGTTAGGCGAAGTCAACAAGGGCTGGCATACGGCAATCGCTACGTTGATGAATGAACGCGCCAATCTCGGCGCGGGGATTTACATTCAAATCAAACGCACGCTCGATGCCTTAGTTGAAAAGGTGAATACTTTGCAACGCAACGGCAAACCGATTGCGCAAGACCCGATTGCCCGCCAGAAAATCGCCCAGGCGTATTTGGAACTGGAAATATTTAAACTCAACAGCAATCGCGCCATCTCCAAATTGAGCAAATCACCGATACCGGGTCCCGAAGGTTCGATTCAGAAAATTTTCTGGAGCGAACTCAATCAACGCACCCAACGCGACGCGATGGAAATCCTCGGCGCGCACGGGCAACTCTGGGATTTAGACGACGGCAAATGGGTCTACGGGTATTTGAGAACCCGTGGCAACACCATCGAAGCGGGAACCAGCGAAATTCAACGCAACATTGTGGCTGAACGGGTGTTGGGTCTTCCGAAAGGCTATGCCAGATAGTTGGTTGTACTTTGTACCTGGTGCTTGGCTATTGGCGTTTGAGTTAGCTACAAATTGATTGTTCAAAATTTTCAGCAAGTTTTAATACTCAAGCCAAGCTAACAATCAACCCCAAGTACCAAACACCAAGTACAAAGTACCAAGCACCAAGTACAAATAACAAAGGACAAAGTATGGATTTTGATTTAAGTAAACCACAAAGATTATTGCAGGATTCAGCGCGCACTTTTTTTTCGCGTGAGTGTGCGCCCGAACGTGTGCGTGAATTGATGGCAAGCGATACCGCGCACGATGACAACCTCTGGCGCGCCATTGCTGACCAGGGGTGGACGGGATTGATTATTCCCGAACAGTATGGCGGACTCGGACTGGGACTGGTTGAAATGGCAGTGATTGCCGAAGAGATGGGACGTGCCTGTTTGCCGGGCGCTTTCGTCTCGACGCTTTGGGCATCGGCGTTAATCGAAAAAGCCGGGAGCGAAGAGCAGAAAGCCAAATGGCTTGACGGAATTTCCGCAGGCGATGTCAAAGCGACGGTCGCCTTGCTGGAAGCCAGCGCCGATTGGAACCCGGCGGCGGTGCAACTCAAAGCCGAACGCGATGGCGAAGGTTTCCGCATTCACGGGCGCAAAGAGTTTGTCAATGATGCCGCTGTTGCGGATTTAATGCTCGTGGTGGCGCGCGGCGAAAAAGGTTTAATGGTTCTGCCGGTTGAAAAGGGAACTGATGGCGTAAAGGTTACGCCGACGCCGAGCATTGATGCAACGCGCAAAATTTACCAGGTTGATTTCGATAATGTGTACGTTGAAGGCGCGATGGCATCGGGCATCAATGCGGCATTGGAATATTCAATGGGGGTTGCGGCAATCGCGCTGTCGGCGGAGATGTTGGGCGGCATGCAATGGACGCTTGATACCACAGTTGAATATGCCAAAACCCGGCAGCAATTCGGCGCGCCGATAGGTTCTTATCAAGCGGTTCAACATCATTGCGCCGATATGTTGCTGTATACGGAAAGTTCGCGTTCGGCAGTTTATTATGCGGCGTGGGCGCTCACCGAACATGACCCGCTCTCAAGAAATGCGGTGTCGATTGCCAAGGCGTATTGTTCGGATGCCGGTCGTGAAGTCGGCAACCTCGGCATTCAATGTCACGGCGGTATCGGGTTTACCTGGGAACACAACCTGCACCTGTTTTATAAACGCGCCAAAGCCAATGAATTGATGATGGGAGATGCCACTTTCCATCGCGAAAAACTGGCGCAACTGGTCATCGATGCGAAAGATTGATTTTTGGCAGAGACCGGAAAAAGCCAGTTTTTACGAGGCTTTTTCCGGTTTTTCGATTTGATAACTCCCGGTCATTATTGACATCCGCGTTTGCTGAATTTAAACTGCCTCTGTTCGTTCACCGTTCATTCTCCCTTACCCCCTGAATAATAAAAACGTAGTCGCCTTGCACCCAAGCTGTTTGATAGTTGAAGTGGAAATAATTACCTCACCAAACCAATTACCTGTTACGGGATAATTTAATTTTTTGTGGAGGGTTGATGAGTAAACCTAAGCGAAACGTGTTGTTGGAAAAATACTCTCATCAATTAAAGTCTTACGTTCCTTCAAAGGTTAGAACTTATATTTACGAGCAAACGGTTCAGAGAAGAAGCGGAAAGGCAGATTATGCTTTGCCGGACTATATTATCATTGGCGCGCAACGTAGCGGGTCAACTTCGCTTTACAACTATTTGACCTGGCACCCGGATGTTGATTCGGCGATTACCAAAGAAATTCACTTTTTCAATTTCCTTTATGATAAGGGGATCGATTGGTATAAATCGCATTTTGCGAAGACCGAATACCTGCGAAAAAATGGGCTGATAACCGGTGAAGCCAGCCCGTATTATATCTACAGCCAGGCGGCGCCCCGACGGATTCGCGAACATATTCCCGAAGTGAAATTGATTGCCTTGCTGAGAAACCCCATCAATCGCGCATTATCCAATTTCAATATGCATGAACCCGAAACCCGGTCGTTTGAGCGCGCGGTCTTGGATGAGATGAGATTGATAACGAGCAATCACCATGTGGATTTTCATACAATGATGGAATCTTTTGAAAAAGGCATGTCTTATTTGCTGCGCGGCATTTATATCGAGCAATTGCAACCGTGGTTTGAAATCTTTCCCAAAGAGCAAATTCTGGCGCTAAAGAGCGAAGACCTTTATGGCGATACCCGACGGGTCTATGAGCGGGTCACTGGATTTTTGGGTTTAAGGGATTGGCAACCGAAACGGTTTGAGCCGTTTGAACAGCGCCGTTATTCGCGGATGGAGCCGGAATTGCGCGAACGGTTGGCGAAATTTTTCGCGCCCTATAACGAACGACTCTACGAATTTTTGGGAAGCGATTTCGGATGGGAAAAAGAGAGTTTGCAAGCCGAGGGGCAAGAGGCGGCTGAACAATCCGCGAAAGTCGAATCACCGAATGATTCATTAAGCTCATTGGTGATTAACACTCTTTTATGAGTTTAGCGAGAGTTTGATAAACCCTAATGGGTTGCCCGGGAATGGCTGGCAGATGGTTTCGTCTGCCAGCCATTTTTCATTCTGAACCTCCCGGCAGATTATTCAGAAATCAAGACTGGAGGTGTGATAAAAGTTTGGCGCGCGACTCGCTTTTGCCTACGAACAGACGTTGAACCCGGAAGCGATTTTCTGCAAATCGAAAGCGGTGACTAGTCACCGCACTCCATAAAACCCTCCCTGCAATGCCTGCTCAATCCCGCGCCTGCCGATAGAGTTTTTGTATCAGGCAATTTTTTCGGCATTCAATCGCCAAAAGGGTCAGGGCGCTGGTTGAACTGCGGTGTGCAAAGATTTCCACGAGGCTTTTAGGAGTTCGCCGATGCGTTGCCAATCTTCTTCGCTGACGCCCCCGGCTTCGGCGCGGTCGTCGCGTATGGTCATGGCTTCGGCGCGAAGCCGCGCGTGTTCGAGCAATTGGTCTGTGGGAATGCGATAAATTTCTGCGGGCAACTCGGCAAGCGCGAGTTCCAGGTCGCCGGGTTTATGCTGTTTTCTTTCGCGGTGAATAATCCACCATTCCAATTCCAGCTTTGCCGCTTTTTCAATATCGAAATCAATATCGCTGACCTGATGAATCGAGGTGTAGTAATTGATTAAATTGGGTAGCGCCTTTTCATAATCGGCGCGATTGCGCCCGTCTTTAAAGACAAAAGCGGCTTTGGCGGCTTGATAAGCGACGGTGTTCGAGCGCGCCAGCGGCAGGTTGTACTGAGTTCTGAGGAGTTCGGACATTTGGGTGAACAGTTTGACCCGCTCTTTGGCGTAATAGGAACGCCACATGGCGGTTTCAAGACGGGCGACTTCATCGGCATTGAACTGGCGGAGTTTCGAGTGGCGCGGCGCAAATAGATCATAAGCGATATAGGCGAGCAGAATGATTGCCAGAGCCAGAACGATTTTCCATTTCGAGATGCGGGATTTGGTTTGCGTCGGTGCAGTAATTTTTTCTGCGGAAGAGTTTTGGGTTTGCGTCTGTGCCATGCGCTGCCTCCATCAAAATCAGGTTGTCGGGTTTTCTCGAAAGATTTACGCAGAAAATTGGCAGGTGGATTGACTTGGAAAAAAATGTGGGTAATCGGCTAACAATCGCCTCTTCGATTTTCACTGCAAGCGTTAAAAGCGCAAGCGGCAAGCGTTAGAATCGAGTTTCAATCGGCTAACAATCGCCTCTTCGATTTTCACGCAGATGAATTTCGCATTTTTGAGCAGGGTAAATCCCGGTTTCAATCGGCTAACAATCGCCTCTTCGATTTTCACGACGAGCAAGGATTCCTGAACGCGCCATGCACGATAGCGTTTCAATCGGCTAACAATCGCCTCTTCGATTTTCACCCATGACGTTGCTCGGCAGTTCTTTCCCGGCCATAACGTGTTTCAATCGGCTAACAATCGCCTCTTCGATTTTCACAGGGGCGTCCGCGTCTCCTCTACAATGCGATATCTTGTTTCAATCGGCTAACAATCGCCTCTTCGATTTTCACGAAGACAAAGTGTGCTTCTGGCCTTTGAATGTCAAGTTTCAATCGGCTAACAATCGCCTCTTCGATTTTCACAGGATCAACAAGAATCGCAGGCGGCAGTAGAACCGCAGGGTTTCAATCGGCTAACAATCGCCTCTTCGATTTTCACGGATCCTGTGCTAATAGGAATAGCTTTTCTGGTCATGTTTCAATCGGCTAACAATCGCCTCTTCGATTTTCACCGGCCGTCATCGTCAGCAGATTTGTGAAATGTTGTAGGTGTTTCAATCGGCTAACAATCGCCTCTTCGATTTTCACGTGCGCACTTTGCAAATGGGGGAGAGGTATGAAAGCCATGTTTCAATCGGCTAACAATCGCCTCTTCGATTTTCACGATAGTCAGGGTTTCCCAGATGCACGGAAGGCCATAAGGTTTCAATCGGCTAACAATCGCCTCTTCGATTTTCACAAAAAAATGAAAATTCATCTATCGTGGATAGCGGTTATCGTCGTTTCAATCGGCTAACAATCGCCTCTTCGATTTTCACTCGGAGCGTATTCCGCTTCACGTTTGGTCTCCTGGCTCGTTTCAATCGGCTAACAATCGCCTCTTCGATTTTCACAGTCTTGCTGATTATTTTCTCTCAGCCCGTCGGGCATGTTTCAATCGGCTAACAATCGCCTCTTCGATTTTCACGAAGTGAAGACTATGGCAAGAATGGAGTCTTCTCCATGTTTCAATCGGCTAACAATCGCCTCTTCGATTTTCACGCGTGAGTTCAATTGACAGGTTATGCAGCCAGTTTCGTTTCAATCGGCTAACAATCGCCTCTTCGATTTTCACTCGGACTATATGATCCCCGAACGAATTGCCGCAATTTGCGTTTCAATCGGCTAACAATCGCCTCTTCGATTTTCACACCGACGAGAAGGATGACGTTTAGAAGAATCACCCACGTTTCAATCGGCTAACAATCGCCTCTTCGATTTTCACCCGAAAGGAGGCTCCTACACGGATGCGCACAGGCATCGTTTCAATCGGCTAACAATCGCCTCTTCGATTTTCACTTCAGATGAAGACAGTAGTGTAGTAGCTGTAATTGTGTTTCAATCGGCTAACAATCGCCTCTTCGATTTTCACGGGAAAAGATACGCACGAAGTTGGAAGCAATTCTGTCGTTTCAATCGGCTAACAATCGCCTCTTCGATTTTCACACGATAAGGATCTTTGAGATCGAAGAGGGGACGTTGGGTTTCAATCGGCTAACAATCGCCTCTTCGATTTTCACCGGCGCGAGACACGGTTGGTGGTGGATACTCAACTCCACGTTTCAATCGGCTAACAATCGCCTCTTCGATTTTCACTGGATGATGCCCTAATCAGTCTCATGATGGCTCCCGGCGTTTCAATCGGCTAACAATCGCCTCTTCGATTTTCACTCGGAGCGTATTCCGCTTCACGTTTGGTCTCCTGGCTCGTTTCAATCGGCTAACAATCGCCTCTTCGATTTTCACATATGTCAACCCGCTGACATTTGATTGATTACCATCAAGTTTCAATCGGCTAACAATCGCCTCTTCGATTTTCACGTGCGCACTTTGCAAATGGGGGAGAGGTATGAAAGCCATGTTTCAATCGGCTAACAATCGCCTCTTCGATTTTCACG